>JALVDI010000049.1 GCA_027009115.1 Polyangiaceae bacterium
CCGCATCGTGCGTCCGCATGTCGAACGCCAGCGGCATCATGACCTTCTACTACCGAACGCCGAGCGCACGCCAGGAGTACGGCTGCACCATCGAACCCGGGCGCACCTACTACCTCAACGTCGTTCATGCCTCCGACCCCGAAGACCTCGCCGGCAGCAACACGTGCGTACGCGCCTCGGAGTGCGGCTTCAACATCGACACGATCGAGGCCTCTCGGTAAAGCCCCGAAGACGGTGGCGCACCGTCGGCACCCTCGCGCATCGCGGCCGGTGCGGTAGGCCAGCGGGATCGACGTAACGGACGCCACGACCGCAGAGGAAGCCGCAAGGCCGCCGCTCGGACCCGATCAGCGCCGCGCCGACCAGGTCCCCGAGAAGTCGCCCCCGATGAGCGAGCCCTCCCAGACGCCCGGCTCGAGGCGGTTGCCGTCGACGATGGCCGCGTGCCCCTTGAGCTTCACCAGGTCGAGCTCGAGGAGCGCCTCTTCGATGGCCCGCAGCATCTCGTCGATGAGGCCCCCGACAGTGCTGTCGCACCAGCTCCGGGCCAGGCCTCCGGAGCCGCTCCAAATGCCCTCCGCCAGCGTGTAGGCCTGGTTGCACAGGGGCGCCTGGAGGGAGCGGGCCATGTCCTCGAGATCGCGGTAGCGGCCGTCGGACGACTCGTAGACGAGCGTGTCGACGACCCAGGCGATGATCGCGCCGATACCGACCTGGACGTCGTGCCGGGCGATGTTGAGGGTGCCGCAGATCGCTCGCGCCTCGTAGTCCTCGGGCGTGTACGACCAGCCCAAGATGTCGCCGGGGGCGCCCACCATCCGCATCCCGCGGTACTCGAAGGACACCTGCGTCCACTCGCTCGAACCGACGTAGGTGTCGCGAACATCGCCGGGCCGCAGCCGCATACGCTCTTCGACGAGCCACGTCGAGAGGATGTCGTTGAGGTCGGCGATGGCGCCCATGGCGTCGAGCGCGTAGGGCGGCAGGTTCTCCTCGGCCCATCGGCGGATCGCAGCCCCTATCGCGTCCTCCACAAAGCCGGGCAAGCCGAGGTCGGGGTCGTCGCTGTCGCCCGCGAGAAAGCGGAACGGACCGGCGACGGCGTCGAGGAAGCCGTCGAGCCAGCCCGGGAGCGCCTCGCGGAAGTTGTAGACGCTGGACACGTTCCAAATGGGATCGGTGGAGAGATCCGGGTGGACGACGTCGCAGGCGGCGTCGGGGATGCACATGCCGCGGTCGCACAGCGATCCGGCCGGGCACTCGTCGTCCGCGACGCAGCCGCCGTCCTCGGGAACGCAGGAGCCATCCTCGGCGCAGACAGTGCCCACAGGACAGTCGGCCGTCTCGCCACAAACGCAGCGGCCGTCCATCGCGCACATCAGCCCGTCGGGGCACATCTCCCCGTCGAGACAGGTGCGTGGGATCCGCGGGTCCCAAGTGCAGCGGCCGGCGATGCAGAGGTGATCTTCGCCGCACTCAGGGTCGAACTCGCAGCCGGCGCCTTCCTCGTCGGGCGCGATGCAGACGCCCTCGCGGCACTCGTTGGGGAAAGGACAGTCCCCACAGTCCATCGGAGGCCTGACGTCCGGTGGGATGCAGATGCGGACGGCGCCGCGCTCCTCGCAGGTGTACTCGGCCGGGCAGTCGCCCGCGGTCTCGCACTCCGTCCGCTCCGGGGACGGGAGGCACGCACCGCCCTCGCAACTGTAGCCGCTCGGACAGTCGCGAGAGTCGATGCACGCGCCGCCGTCGGGGCGCTCCCCGAGGCTGTTGGCCGCGCAGGCGGCGAGGAAAAAAAAGGGCAGAAGGCGAGCTTGGCTCCGCATCGTGGCCAGGTCCCTCAACATCCGTGCCGACGGACGCGGCCGCGTCCTTTCGCCCACAGGGCTCCTTCGCCCGCCGCAGGAATCGGCCGCTGGGGACCCTGGACCACCCTGCGCCGGCAAAGAGCCGCGTCCGGTGGGGTCCTTCGACACCGCCTGCTTCTCGACGGGCACGGGCCACCCGCGCTAAACGCTCGCTGTGGACGAACCAAGAGCAGCGTGGCTGTGGGGGTGGATGCGCGCGGTGAGCGCCGCGGCGCTGACCGTGGGCGTCGCGGCCTGCGGTGGGGAGGACGAAGCACGCCTCCGCGAGCGCACCGCGGACGAGCGCCCCCGCGAGGAGCCCGAGGAGCAGCCGGCGACCACGGCGGGCGCGACCTCGACCACGGCCTCGACCAAGACCCGAGCGAGGGTGGCCTCGGCCTCGACCACGGTGGAAACGGCGGCTCCCCGGGCCGCTGAGACGGGTACGGCACCCCCGCTCGATCGGGCGGCGATCGCCGCGCGGGTGCTCGATGAGACCGTCACCGAAGCACTCGCGGCCGCGCACGCGGCGGAGGTGGGCGCGTCGGTCTGCGACGCCGCGTACGAGAGCGCTGCTGAGCTCGTGCGCGTCGTCCGCGAGCGCTTCCCCGAGGAGGTCCACGAGATGCCGCCGCGCGAGCTCTTCGTGAGCCACTGCGAGCGGCTCCCGGAACCGGCCCAGCAGTGCATGGTCGTGCGCTACGCCGTCGAACACGAGGCCGAATGCCGCCGGGTCCAGGGCACCCTCTCGGAGGATCAACGGCGCCAGATGGAGCAGCTTCTCCAAGGCCGCTGAGGCGCAGCTCGACGACCGCGATCCATCACGGTCGATGCGGCGCTCTGCCGGAGGCGATGCTCGGTTTCCTTTTCTTGCTGGGAGCGCCTGTCCTCCGCGACGGGCCCTTGCCCTCTTGGATCGGTCGCTGCCGCGAGAAGGTCTCGATGCGCCGCGCAGGGGCGTTCTCCCGAGCGTGAGGCACGGAGAGCTCGTGGGAGCTGCGGGAGCCACGCCGGGAGCCGCCCCACGAGCCCGGGGCCCCTTTCACCGCGACGGATCACGCGCTAGGAACGAGCTCGTGGCAGACCGACACGAGGAGCGGGACAGGCCGAGCGCGGCGCGGCGGCCGGCGCACGAGCGAGACGATCGCCACCACGGGCCGGCGAGCGCGTCGCCCTACGGGCTGAGCACCTTGGCGCCGTCCATTTCCCTCGTCGACGTCGCCGGAGAGATCGAGCGCGCCGACGCGATGATCGGGGCCGTGGCGCACTCGAAGCTCAGGGTGATCGCCGAACAAATCCGCGCGCTCCAGGCGAAGGCCCGGGAGGTCCTCGACGAAGCCCGCCGCGACCTCGACCTGCACCGCGCCCGCTGCTCCTTCAGCCGTCGCGTCGGTCACGTCTACCACCTCTACCGTCGAGAGGGCGGCGAGCTCTACTGGTCGATGGTGGCTCCCCACGAGTGGGGCACGGCGCCGCCGCACGAGTTCGTCGGGAGCTATCGCTTGGGGGCCGATCAGAGCTGGACCCCGGCCGACGAAGCCGGCGAGACGCCCGACATGCCCCCGGTCGCGGACCTCGTCCGCAAGCTCCTGCCCTGAGCGCGGCCGTTCCCTCCCGCGCGCCGACGTGGCAGCCTCCCGCTCCGAGGAGACCCCCGTTGAAGCCAGCTACCTGTTTCGCCGCCAAGGCCACCAAGACCACCGTCGTCGTCCACGTCCACACAGCCAAGAGCGCCAAGGCGTGGCTCTCCAGGCAGCCATCGGCCGCCCGCGCCTGGACAGCGGACACGGGCCTGCAGATCAAGCCCGGCGCCGTAGGGCTGCTGCCCGGGCGCGAGGGAGGACTGGGCGGCGTGCTCTTCGTGGCCCCCGACGCCCTCGACCCCTTCGCCATGGCCAAGCTCCCCGCCGCCCTCCCCAAGGGCCGCTACGCCCTGCGAGGCGCCGAGCCCGCTCTGGCCGAGTGCATCGCTCTGGGCTGGGCCTTCGGCGAGTACCGTTACGACCGCTACAAACCTGGCGGCCGCAGCCCTCGGGTCCTGGTGTGGCCCCAGGGTGTGGACAAGCGGCGCGTGCTCCGCCTCGCCGAAGCCACCTATCTCGTGCGCGACCTGATCACGACGCCGGCCAACGACATGGGGCCGCAGCAGCTCGAACAGGCAGCGCGCACCCTCGGACGCAAGCACGAGGCGCGCGTCACGGTGACCAAGGGCGCCCAGCTCCTCCAGAGGTTCCCTGCGGTCCACGCCGTCGGCCGCGCGAGCGACCAGGGGCCGCGGGTGATCGATCTGCGCTGGGGCAACGCCCGTCACCCCAAGGTCACCCTCGTGGGCAAAGGCGTGTGCTTCGACTCCGGCGGGCTCGACCTGAAACCCGCGAGCGGCATGCTCCTCATGAAGAAGGACATGGGCGGCGCGGCTCACGTCCTGGGGCTCGCACACGCGATCATGGCGGCGAAGCTCCCGGTGCGACTGCGGGTCATGGTGCCGGCGGTCGAAAACTCCGTGTCGGGCAACGCCTTCCGCCCCCTCGACGTGATCAAGACCGCCAGCGGGCTCACCGTCGAGGTCGGCAACACGGACGCCGAGGGGCGGCTGGTCCTCTGCGACTGCCTGCACCACGCCTCGAAAGAAAAGCCGGAGCTCCTCGTCGACTTCGCGACCCTCACCGGCGCCGCCCGCGTCGCCTTGGGCACGGAGCTGCCGGCGCTCTTCTGCAACGACGACGCCTTGGCCGAGGAAGTGCTCGCCGAAGGGGCCAGCGCGCGGGACCCGCTCTGGCGGATGCCGCTCTGGGACGACTACGAGCGCTTCCTCGACAGCCGCGTCGCCGACACGAGCAACACCAGCAGCACTCGCTTCGGAGGCGCGATCACCGCCGCCCTCTTCCTGCGCAAGTTCGTCCAGCCGAAGGTGAGCTGGGCGCACATCGACCTCATGGCGTGGAACAACGCCGACCGGCCCGGACGCCGCAAGGGCGGTGAGGCCATGGGCCTGCGGGCCTTCTACGAGGTTCTAGAACAGCGCTACGGCCGCCGCTGAAGCGAGCCACCGTGTTCCGCGGCATCACCGAGCCTTCACGGAGCAGAGCAACGCACCGATCAACGAGCCGCCAGATGCGGGCGCATCCAGCGCGGGACGTGGGCGGTCGGAAAGCGGCCCATGGGGTCGGCAAGTCGGCCCCCTTCGCGCCACTCGAAGTGCAGATGGGGCCCACGGCTGATGCCGGTGTTGCCGGCGCGGGCGACGACCTGACCGCGGCGAACGATCTGGCCGGGGAAGACGTGCACTGCGCTCAAGTGCGCGTAGGCGCTGACCTCGCCGCCGCCGTGGAGCAGCACGAGCAGGTTGCCGTACCCGCGCACGGTGTTGTCCGCATAGCCCACGAGGGCGTCGGCCACGGCCCGCACGGGCGTACCGACCTTCGCCGTGATGTCGACGCCGCGATGCCCGCCGAGCCGACGGCCGGCGAAGGTGACGCCACGACCAAAGCGCCCGCCGTCGACGGGCCAGCGGAGCGCCGTCGCCGGAACCAAGCGCAGCGGTTCGAGGGCCGCGAGCCACTCGCTCCTCGGCGCGCCACGGATGAGCTCGGCGGCCGCGCGGTGGGTGCCCAGGCCAAGGCGCTCCGCCAGCGCGGCGGCAGGGCCCTCGGGCTTCGGGACGCGCCTG
>JALVDI010000050.1 GCA_027009115.1 Polyangiaceae bacterium
GAACTTCGGAAGGTTGTCCCACGTCGGCGTCACCGTCGTGTGCCCGTGCGTCACGCACCGCATCGTGTGGTGCAGCGTCACCTCCAGCTCCCTCGCCCAGTACCCCATCGAGTACAGCCAGATGTCCGCCACCAGCGGGTGCCACGGACCCAGGAACGCCTTGCGGAAGCACGTCCGCCGCGTCAGCGCGTACGTCCCTCCCGCCACCACCGGCCGTGCCTCGCCCACATCCCGGAAAACGCACACGCCGTGCCGGAAGCCCGTCCTTACGATTCCGGGGAGTTACCCCGGCGCCAGGCGGCGGTCCGCCGGCGGACCGCCGGCGGCCGCCACCGGGACCTGCCGCGGGTGCCCGGCAGGGGCCACAACTGGGCAGACTTTCGGGCAGGGGGTGCCGCCGTCGGGGGCAGCGGATACGCGCGGTCCGGGCCCGCCGCAGTAGACGGCGGCGAAACGAACACGCACTCGGCACTAGCGCACTCACCGGCACGAGTCTGCAGGCCCGACCCGCTCACGTCACCACGGGGCTCGTGCAGCGGATACCCTCCCGCTCGTCCCGAGGCGGCTCGAAGGCCGCCAGCCCGCTCTGCTTCCTCTGCTTCGCCACGCCCCCGCCACCACAGCGCCAGGCCCGGGAGCCAGGGGGGATGCTCAGCAGGTGATCTGCACCCCAGCGGATACGGGCGTGGTGTCCGGGAAAACATTCAGAGATGGGTCACGGAATGAGACCGGGCACCATTGAGTCGCCACCGGCGGAGTGGTATGCAATTCGCTACAAGAATACTGAAAATTCACCATCTCCTGGTGGTGCAAGGAGTCTTCGAATGAACTTCTCCGCCTCCCGTGCTGCGTGGCTTGCGGCCGTCACGTGCCTTGTAGCCACGTTCCCGACCGTGGCCTCGGCGCAGCCCTTCATGGACACTGAGCTGTTCACAGCTCCTGTCGGTGTCCCCTCCGCCAACGGCGGCCCTACAGAACGCGGAGAGATCTCGATCACGCGAGAGCAGTTCTTTGAGACGACCGCGCCTGACATGACGGGCAGCGGCGTCACCCTCACGCCGGCGGACACCGACCGGGATGGCCTCTTCAGTCAGTCAATCTTCGTCCGCACCGGACCCGTCGTGGACAACTCTCGCGACCCTGAGTCGGAGGCTGCGATCGTCTTCCCGCCCAGCGTGACGGTGATCGGGGTGGTGGTCTCGACGTCCGCGCTGAACGCGACCGATGCGACCTGGGGACTCGCGCCTGCCGTGGACTACACCGCCAGCTCTCGCGGCATGGAGGTCACCGGCGTGGAGTACGCCAGGGTCATTGCCGGCCCCGCCGGCACGACGATCGTCGAACTCCGAACAAACATGCTGGCCTCACCCTACACCGACGAGTTCCGCATCCTTATCGACCACGGCACCGGGTGGGTGCCCAATCTGGTCGCAGAAGTGCGGGTCGTCACCGGCGATGATGTGAACATCGGCGGCGCGGATGGGGGGCGCACCGGGTCCCCGACCGGGTATCTCGCCGCCCTGCCGCTCACCCATGGGTGTGGCGACGGGATCGTCGGGCCGATGGACGAGTGCGACGACGGCAATACGCGGCCGCATGATGGTTGCTCCGCCACCTGCACGATCGAGCCTGGGTTCACCTGCACCGGCGAGCCGAGCGTGTGCGCCACCCGGTGCGGCGATGGCGTCATCGCGGGAAGTGAGGAGTGCGACGACCGTAACACCACCGACGGCGACGGATGCAGCTCGAGCTGTGAGGTCGAGCCGGGGTACATGTGTGTTGGCATGGCGAGCGTCTGCACGGAGGTCTGCGGCGACGGACGGATTGTGGGCTCTGAGGAGTGCGACGATCGCAACATGCGAGACGGCGACGGCTGCAACTCCATGTGCGAGATCGAGCCAGGCTTCACGTGCACCGGCGAGCCGAGCACCTGCAACCCGATCTGCGGCGACGGTGTCCTCGCCCCCGGAGAGGGCTGTGACGACAACAACCTGATCGCGGGAGATGGCTGCTCCGCGATGTGCGCGGTGGAGCCGGGATACATGTGTGTCGGTGAGCCCAGCGTCTGCGATGAGGTCTGCGGCGACGGGCGGGTCGTAGGCGCCGAGGAGTGCGACGACCGCAATACCACCGGCGGCGACGGATGCAGCGCGATGTGCGAGGTCGAGGGCGGGTTCGTCTGCACGGGCACACCATCGATGTGCGGCGTGTGCGTGGACACAGCGAGCGGCGACGGTACCGACCTCGGCTGCGAGATGGCGAGCCCCATCTGCGTGGGCTCCGGTGCGACCGCGTTCTGTGCCCCCTGCATCAACGACTCGCGCGCGGGAACGGACACCGGGTGCATGGACACCGCACCGGTCTGCGACACCAGCTCACCGCCTGCGCACATCTGCTTGATCTGCGAAGACACGGCTGGGGGCGCGGGCGTGGACCACGGCTGCGACGCGGCCACGCCCGTCTGCGGGACGGCCGCGACCGGCGCGCCAGCGTGCCTCGAATGCACCGAGGACGACCACTGTGGGACGGGTACCGTCTGCGGCCCGGCGGGCACCTGTGTGCCCGGTTGCGACGACAACAGCGACTGCGCGGGCACGCCGGAGACTCCGGTCTGCGAGACCGGCGGTCGTGTCTGCGTCGAGTGTCTCGAGGCCTCTCATTGCATGGGCACGGAGATCTGTGGCTCCACAAACAGCTGTGAGGCGCCCGACACCGACGGGGACGGCACCCCCAACGACGTCGACCTTGATGACGACAACGACGGCATCCCCGACACCAGCGAGATCGACGGCTCCTTGGTCGGCGACTCCGACGACGACGGCATCCTCGACTTCGAGGACGCGTCGATCGTGAGCTGCCCCGACACCAGCCCGATGGATGGCGTCTGCGACGAGCTGCCCGAGAGCCTTGACTTCGACGGAGACGGTGTCGCCAACCACCTCGACCTCGACGCGGACGGAGACGGCATCGCGGACATCATCGAGGGGGGCGGCGAGGACACCGACGGCGACGCGCGGGTCGACTCCTACATGGACGCCAACGGCGACGGCCTGCACGACGCCTACGCCGCGATGCCGCTCTCGCTTCCGAACTCGGACGGCGCGGACGACGGCTCCGACTTCCTGGACATCGACGCCGACAACGACGGCGTGACCGACACCCACGAGGGTGGCGGCACCGACGTGGACATGGACGGCGCCCCCGACGACGCGGCCGATGGGGACGGCGACGGCATCGCGGATGGACTCACCGGGTCCGGCGCCCTGCCGATCCCGGACACTGACACCGACGGAACACCCGACTACCAAGACCCGGACGACGACGGAGACAGCATCCTGACCCGCTTCGAGGGCCCGATCGCCCAAGACACCGACCGGGACGGAACCCCGGACTACCTGGACCCCGATGACGATGACGACGGCATCCCCACGATCGACGAGGCCCCCGACGCCGACGGTGACGGTGACCCCGCCGACGCGCGCGATTCGGATGGAGACGGCACGGTCGACTACCTGGACCCGGACGGGGGGATTGCCGCGGACGGAGGACCGACCGCAGACGGAGGCCCGGCGGGCGGTGCGGACGGCGGCGACGGGGCCGATGGCGGGGTGGACCCGACCTCGGGGGGCGTGTCCGGCGGGGCCTTGTGCCGCGCGGCGCCTGGCCGAGGCACCCACGGGCCGTGGCTTCTGTTGTTGGCCGCGGGCGTCGCGCTGACCGGACGAAGACTACGTCGACGGCGCTGAGTCCCAGCTTCCGGAACCTCAGACGCCGCGCTCACCCTGGGCGCGGCGTCGCTGCGGTGCGCCCAGCATGGGCGTTGTCTTGCGGGTGCAAGTCCCGCCGAAAGGAGGCCATCCTGATCGAAGCAAAGCGCAACTGCGGAAGGGTGACCGGCCGTAGGAAGGAAGCGTGGAGCGAAGCCGCGGGCCGATGGACAGCAGCCGGATACAAGGCGGCGCCGCCGGGCGGGAAGGCAATGTGCCACCGCTCTTGCAAGAGTGTGAGATTGCAGAGGATTCGCGACCTGGGGATGTGTTCGGGCGTTCGGCACGGATGGGCCGAGGCCGATCGTGGTGAGCGTCTCGTCGGATGAAGCATCAGGATCGGCGCCGACGAGGTGCGGCTTTGGCTGGGGAGGGCTTGCTCCTTGGGGGTGAGGCTCTTGTGAGGCACGAGGGCGTGTACGAGGGTTCGGAGAGCCTTGTCGTGCTTTCTTGCCGCGGCAGGGGGAACGCGGCCGCAAAGCTGAAGGACCTTCGCATTGCGAGGCGTGCGGCTCATACTGCGCCCACCGGGTGCTATGAGGAGTTGGCGAAAGACAGTGGCGGCGGTGGCGGCCGCCAGCGTGCCTGCGCTCGGACTCGTTGCGTGGTGGGGGTGGTTGCCAGGGCTTGCCCGCGAGCGTGCGGCCGCGGCAGTCGAACAGCGGGTGGGCATGGCGACCTCGATCGGGGGGGCACGCCTTGGATGGGGAGGCGTCGTTTTCGAAGACCTGCGCCTCCAGGGCGAACACGGCGGCGTGGAGGTGCGGGTCGCGGAGGTGGAGGTTCGAGGCAGTTTGCTCGAGCTGATGTCCCGCGGAAGTGCGGCGGCGGAGCAGGTGCAGTTGCGCGGCGCCGACGTAGAGATGGACCTGGCGCGAGGTGCGGCGGCCTCGCTTGCGGCGGTTCGTGCGCGACTTCAGGCGCGGGCGTCCCGGGCAGCGGTGAGCGATGGGGAGAGGGAGGCTGCGGCGGGCTCACGGGTGGTCGAGCTCGTGGGCGCACGGTTTCGGCTTTCGGACGCGTCCGGAGCGCTCGTCGTGGGGGACGTCCAGGGGAGCTACGCCGGGGGGGTCCTACGGCTGGCCGGGTCCGAGGCGCGAGTGGGCGCCCCACCATCGGATGTGTGGGTCCTGCCGGCCTGGGAGTTTCGCATCGTCGAGGGGCATCTGGAGCACGGCCGCCTGGACCGGCCAACGCTCGAGGTCGGTGCTCGGTCGGGGGCGACCGCGGGGCGGCTGCGGGCCGCGTTCGAGGCGCTGATTCGGGAGGACTCGGGGCGTCCGGAGGCTGCGGAGTCGGAGCGCGAGGCCCAGGGGCCGGAGGCCTACGCCGAGGCTGCGGCGTCCGAGGGGGAGGCTGAGGCCGCGGAGTCGGACGCCGGTCGCCCCCTTCCCGGCTGGATGCGCCGCGTGGCGGACGGCGCCTCGCTCGAGGTTCACGGTTTGAGCGCCCAGCGGAGCGGAAGCCCGCAGGGACAACCCCTCGTCCGGGCTCTCTCGGCGACGATGGAGCGCTCGGGGGCGAGCCTCCATTTCACCGGTCGGGGGGAGCTCCAGGGAGGGCGGACGCGGTGGGACCTCTGGCTCGAACCCGGCACGGCTCGTGGACGGGGCAGCTTCGAGGTTCAGCAGCTCCCCTTCGAGCTTCTGCTGCCTGCCCTACCGGAGCTGCCGTGGTGGCATCCAGAGGACGCTCGGGTGGACGCTCAGCTAGACTTGCGGGCCGGCGCGACGGGTCATATCGCCGTCCACGGCAGCGCCCGGCTGACGGGGGTCGCCCTCTCCAGCCCTCGCATCGCGCCGCTGCCCCTGCGTGACCTGGACTTCGGGGTCCTGGGAGATGCGACCTGGATCGCGTCGGACCGGCGCCTCGAGCTCGGCGACGTGGAGCTCCGCCGGGGCCCGACAGCGATCCACCTCACTGGCGAGCTCGGGGGGCTGGGCTCGGATTACCGGGCGGCGGTGCGGGCGACCCTGCCGCCGACTTCGTGCAACGAAGCCATTGCTGCTGTGCCGCGCGAGCTGCTCGCAGACCTGATGGGCTTCGAGTGGCGTGGCCGGATGGGAGCGCAGCTCGAGCTCGCGATCGACGTCCAGGATCTGGAGGCGACGCGCCTGCGGTTCCGTGTGGCCAATGGCTGCCAATTTCTCGCGGTTCCGGCGAGGGTGGACGTGCGACGTTTCAGGCAGCCGTTCGTCCACCGGGTGGAAGAGCCCGACGGGACGGTCTTCGAGATGACCACCGGTCCCGGTTCCGACAACTGGGCGCCGATCGCGACCCTCAGCCCGTTCCTCGTGCACGCGGTCGTGGCGCACGAGGACGCGGGGTTCTTTCGCCACTCGGGCTTCTCGGTGCGATCCATCCGCGACGCGCTGGTACGGAACCTCCGGGAGGGGCGGTACGTCGTTGGTGCCAGCACCATCACCATGCAGCTCGCCAAGAACCTTTTCCTGCATCGCGACAAGACTCTGGCCCGGAAGGTCCAGGAGGTGATCTTGACGTGGTGGCTCGAGTCCGCCCTCGACAAGGAGGAGATCCTCGAGCTCTACCTCAACGTCATTGAATACGGCCCGTCGGTTTACGGGATCGTTCAGGCGGCGGCGCACTATTTCGGTTGTGAGCCGGCGGACCTCTCACCGGCTCAATCCGCGTTCCTCGCCTGCGTGCTCCCCAACCCCAAAGCTTATCACTCGAGCTGGGAGCGGGGCGCCCTGACTTCCTCCATGCGCCGCCGCGTCGAGCGTTTCCTTCGCCACCTCCACGCGCGGGGCCGCATCGACGACGCCGCGCTGGACTTTGGGTTGTCGGAGCTCGGGGACTTCCGTTTTGCGCGGCCCGGAGAGGCGCCGTTGCGGCCCCCCGTGCGCGGGTCGGCGGCCCCTCTCCCGTGGACTCTGCCCGCCGACGAAGCCTGGGATGAGCCCGGCGAAGGCGCCGCAGGTGCCGAGGCCTTCGACGACGACCTCGACGAGAGCGGTTGAACCTCGCGACGAAGATCCTACGCGCCATGTTGTCCCGCCGGGGCCAACAAAGTCGGCAGAGGATCGCTCCTCCGGTGGGTCGGTGCTCGTTGAAGAATCGATGCCGCCGTCCTACCGTCCGCGTTCCCAGGAGGACGTTTCGAATGACGGCACGCTCGGCAACCAGGACGATGGCGATCTTGGCTCTCCTCGCGAGCTCGCAGGCTTCTGCCCAGCGGGGCACGATCCCGGTGAACATCGAGTCCGTTCCCCCGGGCGCGACGGTGTACCTGGACCAGGAGGCAGACGCGCACCGCCTCGGCGTCACGCCGATGCGCAACGTTCGGGTGCCGCGCGGCAACCACACCCTGATCTTCACGCTTCGCGGTCACGAGACCCTGCGGCAGGCGGTCTATTTCCGGCGCCGCCGGGAGACTTTTCGGGCGACTCTGAACGCTCTCGCGGTGATCGACCTCCAGGCGGGCAACCCGGCGGCCAACGGGGCGGCCGTGCGCATCGACGGTCAGCCGGTGGGCAACATCCCTCACCGACAGACGGTTCAGCCAGGGCGCCACCTGGTGCAGGTCGGGCGCGAGGGTTACGTGACCTTCAACCAGTGGGTCGACGTGGCCGGCGGGCAGGTGCTCACCCTGCCCGTGCTCCTGGAGGCGCAGGCGCCATCGACCGGTTCGCTGCTCGTGGCCGGAGACGTTTCGGGGGCGGCCATTTACGTCGACGGCACGCCGCGGGGGAGCACGCCGACGGTGATCGATGGCTTGAGCGAAGGCGAGCACACCATCGAGGTCCGGGCCAACGATCCCAGCCTGCAGCCGTTCCGGCAGACCGTGCGCATCGTGGCGGGCGAGCGTCTGACCCTGAGCCCGACCCTGCGCCCAGCGCCTCCCGCCGGCGGCAGCTTGCGGGTGCTCACCAATGTTCCAGGGGCGATCGTCAGCGTCGACGGGGAGGTCCTCGGCGAGGCGCCTGCGACGGCGGACGACCTCCCGCCCGGCGAGCACATCGTCGAGGCGCGCGCCGAAGGGTATCGACCGGCCCAGCAGCCGGTGACGGTGGAAGCGGGGCGGCAGCGGGTCGTTTCCGTCCGCCTCGAGGAGGTGCAGCGCGCGCCCGGGCGAATCGTGGTGAACGCCGATGTGGACGGGGCGGTCGTGCTCGTGGACGGTGAGGAGCGCGGAGCGCCTCCGGTCGTCATCGAGGGCGCCCCGGCGGGAACGCACGCGATCATCGTGCGCGCGGAGGGCTACCGCGAGCACCGCGAGACCTGTACGGTGGGACCTGGCCACAGCTGCGAGGTCACCGCTCACCTCGAGCCCATTGGAACGCCCGTGCGGGTCGAGGCCAACGTGCCGGGGGCCGAGTTCCTCGTGGACGGCGCCGTGATGGGCCCGGTTCCGTGGGAGGGGACCGTCCCGGTGGGATCGCACCGCATCGAGGTTCGGGCTCCGGGCTACCGCAGCTACACCGCGCAAGTGGCCCTGCGACCGAGCCGGCAGCCGCGCCTGTTCAACGTGGGCCTCGTCGGCGAGGGCGAGCTCACGCCCGAGGAGCGACAGGAGCGCCGGGCGGAGCGCCGCGAGCGTCACCGTCAGGCGGTGTCCCGTTCGGGGGCCACTCTGCCGGACGATCTCGCGGTGCTCGACTTCTCTCTCGGCTGGCCTCACCTCTTCGAGTTCCGCCTGGGGATCGGGATCTTCGACTGGCTCGAAGCCGGGATCGGGCTCCGGACCACCTTCTATCGCCTCACCGAGTTCGAGGGGCGGGTGAAGGCGGGCTACCGGCCCGTTCGGCAGGTCAGCGTCGGCGCTCAGCTCCGCATCGGTGGCGGTCTGGGGCCCGCTCGCGAAGCCACGGAGGAGGAGGTCGTCGACCTCGAGGCGGCCGGCGAGTGGGACTCCAGCATGCCGGTGCCCGAGCACGCCACGAACACGTTTTTCTTCAGCCTCGAAGGGCTCTTTAGCCTGCACTTCCTCAACGCAGGCAACTTCACCTTGTGGCTGGCGCTCGACTATCACAGCGATGCCTGGGTATGGAACGGCCGGGACAGCGACTGTCGTTGGGCCAGCGGGTGTCAGCCGATGGGAGGGGACACCCTCGCGGATGGGGCCGACGACAGCGATCGCCTGAGTGGCCGCCAGAGCCTGGCGCGGTTGCGGCTGGGAGGGTCGCTCGAATTCATCCTTTCGAGCCGCTGGAACACCTGGGCGAGCTTCGAGGGGATCCTCGCCGGTGGCAGTCGCCGAATCTTCGGCGATGTGTGGGGCTTCGGGAAGCCTGACATTCAGCTCTATGCTCGGCTCGGATTCACCTACAAGTTCGGTTACGTCGAGCGAGACTGAGCTAAGGTCGAGGTTCGCGGCGAGGCGTCCGTTTCGGCACGCGATCTGCACGAGAATTCCGCCGAGGTTTCGGTGGTGTCCGATGCGTGCGCGTGATCGACGGGAAAGAAGGCGGATGGCTCGGGTCCGCGGGCCTCGCTTGGGATTCGCGCTCCTGTGGGTGGGGGGTCTGTTGGCCGCGCCGCCATGGCACGCCGAGGCACAGGACTCGCTCGTCTTGAGGCCGGAGCCGGAGCTCGGCTCGCTCGCCGATCGCGTCGCGCGGGTTCTGAGACGTCGGGGCACCCCCACCTCCGTTGGGGAGCCGCCCCCGCCGCTCCCCGAAGCTGTCGTTGCGGGGCAAGTGGCCCTTGGGCGCCGCGGCGAGGTGTTCTCGGTGCTCTTGGGGGGCCGCGAGGGGCGTACCCATCGCGCGACGCTGACCCTCGATCCGTCGGATCCCGGGGCTCCTCGCGCCCTCGGGCTCGCGATCGAGACTCTCCAGGACCGGGCGCGCCGAACGACGCCTCCGCGCGCGTCGACCTCCGCCCCAGGGCATGTTGGGGCGCCGCGCCTGCTCGGCGACGGTCGAGGCCGAACGCTCGGGGAGCCGAGCGCGCGGCCCACGGTCTATCTGCGGCTGCTCGCCGGTTGGTCGCCGGCCCGTCGGGAGCCCCTGCTCGGTCCAGGGGCCGGGCTAGGGCTGTGTGTGGGGGCGCATTGTGTCGTCGTCGAAGCGGAGCTGCCCGTGCTCCCCGAGGAGCGACGGCTCGAAACCGGCGAGACCCTCCGCTACCGAGCTGTCACCACGAGCGTCCGCGGGCAGTTTCGACCGTTCGTGTGGCGTTGGGCGAGCCTCGGTCTCACGTTCGGTCTGCTCTCGCGTGTGGGCAGCGCAAGCGTCGTCGGTGGGGAGCTTCGCCAGACGGTGACGAGCCTGGGCGTGCGTAGCGGCGTCGAGCTTGCCTGGCGCATCGTTGGGCCGCTCGAATGGGTCGTCGAAGCAGGCGCGGACGTCATGCTCGCCAGCAGCCGGGCGCGGGCTCATGTGCACGGACAGCATGTGTTTCTCGAGGATCGCTGGGCTCCCTGGGTGGTCGCCTCGCTGCGCGTGCGGCCCTCGCCCGCCGGGGAGGCGGCCAGCCGATGAAAAACCATCGGAAACCTCACGGCCGCTTTGAAAAAGAGGGGCCTTCGGGCCGACCCACGAGCGTGGGCCACCCCAGCATGCGTTCGCGAACGGGCGGGTTCGATCCGGAGGCTGCGGAGACGCTCCAGGCAGCCGCCGCCGGAGATGCGCGCGCCGTTCGAGCGTTGTACCGGGGTCACGTCGACCGCGTCTACCGGCACGTCGCGCGCGTTCTGGGGCCGGGTGATCCGGATGTGGAGGACGTGGTCCAGCGCGTATTTCTGGCCGCCCTCGATGGCGCCGATCGTCTTGGAGGCCGCTCCAAGGTCGGCACCTGGCTGCTGGGGATCGCCAGCCGCAGGGCCTTGGACGCGGCCCGCTCGCGCTGGCGCCGGGAGCGGTGGGGTCGCGTTGCGCAACGCGTTGGCCTTGGCCGCGCCGCCGCGCGTCCGGACGTGGGTTACGAGGCGCGCTCATATGCCGAGGCCTTGCTGCAGCTGCTCAGCCCCGAGCAGCGTACGGTCTTCGTGCTCAAGGAGGTCGAGGGTCACACGCTGCAAGAGATCAAGGACATGACCGGCGTCGGTATCTCGACGCTGCACGCGCGGCTCAAGGCGGCGCGACGGCGGTTGGATGCGGCCCTCGCCAAGGGGGAGCACGATGACTGACGCGCGTGATCTCGCGGCGCGGCTTCGAGAAGATCCCCCGCGCCTGGACGACCTCACCCGCGCGCGTATCGAGCGCAGGCTGCTCGAGGCGAGCGAGACACCGGTCCTTGGTCTCGAGGGAACGCCGCGTCCTTCTCGGCCCTCCTTCGGGATGGGTGTGGGGGTCGGGCTCGCGATCGCGGCGCTGGCTGTCGTGTTGTGGTCCAGGCGTGACGAGCTCGGGGAATCTCGTCCCCCCTCTGCGGCGATGACCTTCGAGGCGCTCCGAGACGGTGTCGTGGTGCGGCGTGGCCCTTTCGGCGAAGGCGAGGCGGTGGAGACGAGCGACGGGCAGCTGGTCCGCGTGGCGGTCGCTGGACCCGGGCAGCGGCCGCGGGCGCTGGTCGCCGTCGCTCCGAAGTCGAGGGTTCGCTTCGAGCGTGTTCGGCCGCCGGCGGTGCGCTTGTTCCTCGAGCGTGGTCGCGCTCGGGTGGAGTTCCACCCGGAACGACGGGGTGAGGAGACGCTGGAGGTGCGTACGCCGACGGCTCTCGTGGAGGTCGTCGGGACCGTCTTCGAGGTGGTCGTGGAGGGCCGGGTTACCGTCGTCGAGGTCACCGAGGGGGTGGTGAGAGTGACGCCGCTGGAGGGGGGCGAGGCCGTCCTCGTCCGGGCCGGGCAGGCTCATACGGTTGGGGCGGACGAAGGGGCGCGCGACCAGGCCGCGCCCGACTTGCCGCAGCAGGTGGAGCAGGCCGCGTCCGACTTGCCGCAGCAGGCGGAGGTGAGCGCCGGTGGACGGGCGGCGGGCGGCGCGGAAGGGCGGGGGAGCTCGAACCGGGACCGCGTCGTCCGAGCCGAGGCAGGCGAGCCCGGTGGCGGCGCGCAGGCGCGTGCCTCCAGTGACGCTGCAGGGGAATCCGTTGGCCGTGAGGCGGGAACGGATGGAGCTGAGGCCGAGTTGAGGACGCAGCAGGGTGTCCCACTCTCCGACGACGTGCGCTTCGATTTGGCTGCCCGCTACTTCGAGCAGGGGCGCTGGGAGGAGTCCAGGCACGAGCTCTACGCGATCGTGCGCACGAGCGATTCCTCCCTGAGCAAGACGCGGGCCTGGATCGAGGTCGCCGAGACCTTCGAACGACAGGGGGATTTCGGCCGCGCCGCGGAAGCCTACCGCCGGGCGGCCGCGGCCGGTGCCTCCACAACCTTGGGTGCCAACGCGCTCTTCGCGCTGGGAAGGCTCCGTGCCCGACTCGGTGAAGTGCGCGCTGCCCGCG
The DNA here is from genome assembly GCA_027009115.1 of Polyangiaceae bacterium. Taxonomy (GTDB): domain Bacteria; phylum Myxococcota_A; class Polyangia; order Polyangiales; family Houyiibacteriaceae; genus JALVDI01. Next base: position 12,117 of record JALVDI010000050.1, read on the forward strand.
CCGCCTACCGTCGCTATCTGCAGGATGCGCCGCGGGGTCCGCTCGCAGCGCAGGCTGCCCGCGCCCTCTGTGAGCTCGGCGAAGCTCGGTGGTGTGCGGAGATCGCCGGGGAGGCCCCTTGAGTTGGGCGTCTTCGAGCTGTGTTAGGCTCCGGCTATGATCGAGGGGCTCTTCATCGCGCTCGAGGGCGTGGACGGCGCCGGTACGACGACGCACACGAAGCTTCTGGCCCGGGCCCTCAAGGATCGCGGTCTCCCCGTGCATACGACGCGGGAGCCGAGCGACGGTCCGATCGGGATGCTGCTGCGCCAGGTCCTGGCGGGGCGAGTGGTCGTTCCCGGGGTGAGCGGCGCGCGGCCGCCGAGCTGGAGCACGATGGCGCTGCTCTTTGCGGCCGACCGGCTCGACCACGTCGAAGCGGAGATCGCGCCCAACTTGATCGACGGCGTGACCGTCATCTCCGATCGCTACGATCACTCCTCGGTGGCGTATCAGACGCTGACTGCGGGTGGGGGCATGGACGCGATGACGTGGATCAAGGAGATCAACCGCTTCGCGCGGCGCCCCGACCTGACGATCGTCCTCGACCTGCCTCCCCAGGTCGCGGCGCGCCGGCGCCTCGAGCGGACGGGGGGGCGCGAGATCTACGACGACGAGCAGCTCCAGGAGCAGCTGGCCCGCTTCTACCGCGAGATCGAGACCCACTTCCCCGACGACCGCGTCGTCCACGTCGATGCGAACCGACCCATCGAGGACGTGGCCGTCGACGTGATGAAGCAGGTGCGGATCCTTCGCGGCGAAGAACCTGGATGAGCCGTTCGCCTTGCGCGGAGCCGACCGGGTGGGCCGTCGCGCCGGTGCTGCTCCCGGTGAAGCGTGAACGCCACTTCGAAAGTTTGACGCCGCGTCGGGAGCATGCTTCACCGAGCCATGCGCTTGTTCCTCTTCTTGCTGGCGTTGGGTTGCGGTGCCAGTTCGGTTGACTCCCGCCCCGTTGCGCCGCGAGCAGCGGTGGCCGGCGAGCCCGCTCCGAGCGTCTCTGCCGCCGCGCCGGAATCTGCCGCGCCCGCGACGAACGGGACCATCGTCCGCCGTGATCTGCTGGCGGTCCTCGACGCGGGCCTGGGTCGCTTTCTTCAAGGGGTCTCGACGGAGCCGCACATGGAGCAGGGGCGATTCCTGGGCTTTCGCATCCTGCGGCTCTATCCCGAAGATCCTCGTTTTCGCGCCCTGGCGCTTCAGCCCGGGGACACCGTGACGCGCGTCAACGGGATCGTCATCGAGCGACCCGAGCACGCGATGCAGGCCTGGAGCTCGTTGCGGGTGGCCAGCCAGTTGTTGGTCGAGTACCTGCACGAAGGCGAGGCGCGAGAGCTCCGCTTCGAGATCGTCGACTGAACGCGGGCCTGGGCTCGGTCGTCGGCCGAGCGCGCTATACTCGCGGCTCGTGCCTGCGCCTTTCCCGTGGCAACGCCTCCCGACGGTCGCCCGCGCGTCGCTCGCGTTGCATCGGCGCGTTGCTCGGCGGCTGCCTCCCTTGACCGTGGCGTCTCTGCGCGCGGGGTTGGCGGAGCTCCTTGGTGAGCTCGAGCTCGCAGATGCGGGGGTGCAGGTGTGTGCGCCGGGACAGCTCGCGGCGTCGCTCGCCGATCCGCTCGTCGGCGTCGTGCTCGTTGGGCCGGGGGGCGAGCGGCTCGTCCTCGAGATCGCCCCCGAACTGGCCTTGGCGCTCGTGGACCGCGTCGTCGGTGGCGAAGGTCAGCCCGCTCCTGCGGCGGGGCCGTTGACCTCCGTCGAGCGGGGGGTTGTGCTCTACGCCGCGGCCCGCGTCCTCTCCTCGACGGCCTGGCGTGCCGCGACGGTCGTCACCTCGCCGCTGGCCCTCGCCGCAGTGGTGGGCGACGAGGGGAGCGCCGTCTGGAGCGCGACCTTGCGCTTCGGGCCGGCCTGGGGGGTGGCACGGGTCTGGGTGCCCGATCGCTGCGCGGGCGCCGAGGCCCCCTGCCGGTCCCTCGGCACCCTGGTTGTTCCGCTTGCTCTAGAGGCCGGTGAGGGGGAGCTCGAGGCTGCGGATCTCGCGTCGCTGCGGCCCGGGGATGTGGTGGTCCTGGACGACTGCTGGTGGAGCTCCGAGCGCTTGCTTCGGGCGCGCGTGGTCGGCTCGCGGCGCACGAGCTGGTGGTGCGATGAAGCGCTGCGCGTGACGAGGATCGAGACGGGCCTCGAGGCACCCATGGGAGAGGGAAGGGTTATGAGCGAAGAGTCGAGTACGGCCCCCGACGCCCACGAGAAGACCGACGTCGTCGCCAGAGTCGGGGACGCGCCGGTGGCTTTGTCCGTCGAGGTCGCGCGCCTGAGCTTGCCGCTCGAGGAGCTTGCGCGCTTGCGCGAGGGAGAGATCCTCGCGACGG
>JALVDI010000051.1 GCA_027009115.1 Polyangiaceae bacterium
CATCGTCGCGGACCGTCGCCGCTCCGCCGAGCTCATCGCTGCAGCCTACCCGCCCGCCGAGCAGGCCGAGGCCCTACGCGCGCTCGGAGACGCGGCCACCGTTCCAGACGCCGCGGCCTTGTTCGCTTCACGCTGCGGTGCCCTCTGCCGCCAAGAGATCGCCAGCGTGATCGGCGCACCCGTGGAGACGACCCGCGAGGGCGAAGAGCTCGTGGTCCAGACCACCCGTGGCGCCCGCGTCCGCATGTACCGCGCCGGTGAGGATGCCTGGTGGGGCCTGGTGTGGAAGACCGCCGAGCTCGACCGCGAACGCGATCGCGCAAACCAGGCGTTGCAGCAGATCGAGCGCAACGTAGAGACGTATCGGCGCCGCCGTGAGCTCGCCCATGAGGCGGCGGCCCCTTCCTCGCCAGAGCCATCGGGGGACTGATACCCTCGCGCGCCTATGTCGAAAAAGATAGCCGTCATTGGCGGCGACGGGATCGGCCCCGAGGTCGTCGCCGAGGGTGTGAAAGTACTCGAAGCGCTCGCTGAGCTACGAGGTTGGGACCTCGATCTGCTTCCTTTCGAACTGGGCGCCGACCGTTACTTGCGAGATGGGACGACCTTTCCCAGGGAGGTCGCGGACACCATCGCCAGCGAATGCGACGCGGTCCTGCTCGGCGCTCTTGGAGACCCGCGCGTACCCGACATGGCGCATGCGCGCGACATCCTCTTCGGACTGCGCTTCGGGCTCGACCTCTATTGCAACGTCAGGCCGATCGTCTGCCTGCACGACTCGCTCATGCCTCTCAAGAAGTGGCGCGCTGCGGACTGCGACTTCGTGGTCTTTCGGGAGAACACCGAGGGCATCTACGTCGGCGTCGGCGGGCAATTCAAGAAAGGCACACCCGACGAGATCGCGATCCAGGAGGACATCAACAGCCGCAAGGGCGTCGAGCGGATCATCCGCGCCGCCTTCGAGCACGCTCGGCAGGCGGGCGCCAAGACCGTCCACATGGCCGACAAGCACAACGCCATGCCCCACGCCCACGAGCTGTGGCTCCGGTGCTTCCAGGAGGTCGCCGAGGAGTATCCGGGCATCGAGGCCAGGCACGTCTTCGTCGACGCCATGTGCCTGTTCATGGTGCAGGACCCGTCGCAGTTCGAGGTCGTCGTGACCTGCAACCTCTTCGGAGACATCCTCACGGACCTCGGCGCGGCGCTTCAGGGCGGCATGGGCATGGCCGCAAGCGGCAATGTGAACCCTGGCAAGGTCAGCATGTTCGAGCCCGTCCACGGGAGCGCGCCGCCGCTGGCCGGCAAGGATGTCGCCAACCCTCTAGCGACGATCCTCACGGTGGGGATGCTGCTGACGCACCTGGGCTTCGAGGGCGAGGAGGCGCGGCTGACGGCGCTCGTTCGCGAGGCCATCGAGACCGGTCACTGCACCGCCGAGGTCGGCGGGCGGCTGGGCACCCGCGCGACGGGAGACTGGATCGTGGAGCGCCTGCGCCAAACGGCGTGAGCGCAGGCGCCGGACGATCGTTCCGCAGAGCCTCAATCCTTCAAGACGAAGGTGACCTTGAGAGAGACGCGGTACTCGCTGATCTTCCCGTCTGCCACGGTGACCTTCTGGTCCTGTACCCACGCCCCCTTGACGTTCTGCAGGGTCTTGCAGGCACGCTCGATGCCCTTGGCGACCGCGTCCTCGAACGACTTGTCGGACGAAGCGATGATCTCGGTGACTCGTGCAATACTCATGTCGTCTTGCTCCTTGCTGAGGCGGTGAGCCTGGCATCGGTGGCATCCGAGCGTCAACTCCGTGTCGCCGAGAGGCGTCGTCGAGCCTGGGCGCTCGGACCGCCGCACGTCAGGCCTGCCACCGACGGAGCGGGCCGCGATGGATCACGCACTGGCGCGTGCTTGGTCGATCGGCTCTACTGGGAGGCGGTATCTCATGGACGCGCATCGGCAGATGCTCGGGATCGGCCTGGCGATCGTGTTCGCTGGCGCGTCGACGACCCTCGCCCACGACGCCGATCCGGAGCGCAGGGCGGATCGTGGGGATCCCGGTGCGGCGCCCCCCAACCCCCCGCCGCCGCCCGCACCCAGCCGCCCGCGCGAGCTCTTCCCCCGCGTGACCCTCGCCGAGACGGTCGGCTGGATCGTGGTCCCCGAGCCGGCGCCGGACTCGCCTGAAGAGATCGGCGAACGTTGGGTCGATCGGATGATCTGGGAGCACGCGATGCGGGACTCGTTGGAGCACGTGGGCGCTGACGGCTGGTACGACCAGGTGGGCAACGCCGTCCGGCGGTCGCTGCAGGTCGACATGCGGGCGGCGATCCGAGAACGCCGGCGGGGGATGACTGTCCTGCAGCGGCTCGGCGACGAGCTCGGTCGCTACGCCTCCGGTCCGTCCGCTCCTCAGGGCGGGCCCGCCACACCCACTCCGGAGCTGCGCGACCGCACCCCCAACGCACCCGAGCAGCTCTGGCACGACCAGCTCGCCGAGCACAACAACCTCCGCAACGCGCCGGTGCAGTGGCACCGGGTCGAGGTACGCCTGGTCCAGGCGCCGGACGGGGAGCTCTTGGCGGTCTGGGTCACGCGCTCGTCGCACAACTCGGTGCTGGATCGAGCCGTCCTCACCGCGATCCGCGTGGGCCTCACGCGCGTCCCGCCCCCACCCCGGGAGATCGTCGGCGGTCGTCGCGCCATCGCGAGCGAGTGGGCCGTGGAGATCGGCGACGTGGCGACGTACATCAACCAGGCCGGGTGCGCGATACGGCCCGAAGGCGGCCTCGACTGCGCGGGGTTGGGGCGCGGGATCGTACGCTCGCGGGTGCGTCTGCTGCGCGTGCTCGACGAGCAACATCCGAGCTTCGAGGAGGCTCGCCGCGGCGGACGTTCGCGGCGAAGTCGACGGGCGCCGGCGCCGCCCTGAAGGCCACCCCAAGACCTCTCCGTCCGCCTCACGGCCGGGCGGCGCCTCGCCCCTCGCGCGCGCCCTCTGCCGCCATCCTCTCACCTCGACAAGACTCAGCATTCCCTGGGCTCGTCGCCGTGGCCTGGGTCGCACCCACTCCGCGGATCCACCGACGACGGTATTCGGAAGTGCGCTTTCGCGCGCCTTGCGTCGAGGCTCCGAAGATCGTTCAACGAGCCGATGCAGGTCCACCTCCTCGACGGCACCTACGAGCTCTTCCGGATGTTCTTCGGTGCGCCGCGGGCGACGGCGCCGGACGGCCGTGAGGTCGGCGCGACGCGTGCGCTGCTCCGCTCCTTGGCCACCTGGCTGCGCGACCCCTCCCTCACCCACGTCGGCGTCGCTTTCGATCACGTGGTGGAGTCCTTCCGCAACGAGCTCTTCGACGGATACAAGACCGGCGAAGGCATCGACCCGGAGCTCTATGCTCAGTTCCCCCTCGCGGAGCGAGCCGCCGAGGCGCTCGGGATCGTGGCCTGGCCGATGGTCGAGTTCGAGGCGGACGACGCGCTTGCAAGCGCGGCGGCGAAGTTCGCGGGGCCAGGCGTACAGGTGCGGCTGTGCAGCCCGGACAAGGATCTCGCCCAATGCGTCCGGGGCGAGCGCGTCGTCGGCTTCGATCGGCGGGCCGGCACGATGCTCGACGAGGATGGCGTGCGCGCGAAGTTCGGCGTCGACCCGCAGAGCATCCCGGACTACCTGGCGCTCGTCGGCGACGCGGCGGACGGAATCCCCGGCATTCCGCGGTGGGGAGCCAAGAGCGCCGCGGCGGTGCTCGCCCACTACCGGCACATCGAGCACATCCCCAACGACCCCCTCGACTGGGCGGTGAAGGTGCGCGGCGCCAAGACCCTCGCGGGCAACCTCGCCTACCAGCGGAAGGAGGCGCTCCTCTACCGCGAGCTGGCCACCCTACGCCTCGACGTCCCCGTCGCCGAGACCCTCGACGAGCTGCGATGGAGGCGCGTGGACGCCGACGCCCTCGGGGCCCTCTGCGACGAGCTCGGGATGCGGCCGCCGGACGTGCCGCCGCGGGCCTGACGAGCTTCCGCGACCCTCAGAAAGGCGCGACCAGTCCCGCCTGGGCGATGACCCCGTTGCCGAAGCGGTTGGTGTTCCATCGGTACTCGACGGTGAGGTCGAGGCTCGCGCGCCGGAAGGCATCGAGCCGCGTCTCGCCGAGGAATCCACCCGTCAGCAGGAGCTGGAAACCGAGCGTGTTCGAGTGAAAGGTGCTCATCTTCGGGTCGGCGGTGACATAGGCTTCGTCGGGGAGGTCGTGGTCGTAGGTGTCACGGTAGAAGAACGACCGGCGCTGCCGATAGTGCCGCCAACGCACCCGCACGTAGAAGAACTCGGCGAGCTGTTGGTACACCCGCACCTCCGGCGTGAGCGCAGCGATGTCCCAGCTATCGAGGTACGCGCTGTAGATGGCGTGGAGCGCCGTGCGCGTCGGGCGCACGTAGCCCACGAGGCGGCCGGTGAGGGTGTGGCGATGCCGCGTGCCGGGATGATGTTCGGGCCGCAGCACATCAGCCACCGCAACGCGCCGGTAGGCGTTGGCGAGGAAGCCGTTGAGGTAGCCGTATTGGTAGGTGATCTGCGCGTAGGCGCTCGGCCCCAAGAGCTGCTCCCAGCCGACGTTGAGCACGAGCGCATCGAAGTTCTCGCGGAAGGCGTCGGCACTCGTGCCGCCCATCGTCATCGGCCTCGCGCCGGTACCCGAACGCAGCTTCTGGCGGATCTCGTCGTGGAGGACGAACGCGGCGAAGCGAAGAACCGTCGAACGGTCGGCGAGGGCGAGGGCCGTGTTGATGCCGCCTCCGAGCGAGAGGTAGTCCGGCTCTCGGCTGACCCGAAAGGAGAAGTCCACATCGAGGTGGGCTCGCCCCAGGTCGAACTCGTAGCTGGCGCCGAGCTGGCCCTGGTGGCGGATCTCGGTGAAGCGGATGTCTTCGACGACCCCCGCTGCCTGGCTCGCGCTCGTGATGGAATCGACGAGGTAGTCGGCCCGCAGCCGCACTCCGTTGGGTGCTTCGAGGGTGACACCGGCGTTGGGGGCCACGACCCGCGTGGAGCGCTCCCAATAGTAGTTGCCGCGAAGGAAGACGCTCCCGGTCCAGTCCCCCGACGCCCGGTCCGCATGGGTCGCCGCGGGCGCGCCGACGGCGCCGAGCACCAGCGCTACCCAGAGGAGCCCACGTCTCGTCGTCGCTGCCCGCATCGCCCACTCCATCAGTTGCAGCCACAGCCGCCGCCGGTGCTCCCGGCTCCGCCCGTCGCGCCCTCCCGCGAGTCGTAGACGTGTGCCTCGAAGCTCGTCTCGGAGCTCTCGCGCTCGATGTCCATGCCCGGCCGCGAGAGATCCTCACGCTCGTAGGGGGCGACGTGAACGCAGCCGGAGAGCCAGACCGCAAGGAGCATGAGCCGCAGCATGAGCCGCACCATGACGCGGGATCAGCCGTCGATCCAGCGGGCCAGCCACACCAGCGGCGCGAGCACCGAGCGGGCCAGCGCGCGCAGCCGCGGACGCTCAC
>JALVDI010000052.1 GCA_027009115.1 Polyangiaceae bacterium
CGCGCTGGGGTCGTAGCAGGCGCCCCCGAAGCCCCCTTCGCGGTCGCAGAGCAGCCCGTCGGTGCAATCGGCGTCTTCGGAGCAGCCGGGTACGCAGACGCTCGGAAAGCGAAAGTCGGCGGTGCAACCGTAGCCGCCCCGTTCGCAGGGATCCGCCGCGGCGGGGTCGCAGTCCAGCAGGCAGATTTGCTGGCCCCGACCGACCGGGGTGCACGTGGAGCCCTCCGGGCAGTCCGTGCCGGCGCCGCAGACGTTCGTGCAGTAGCCCCCAGGCCAGTCGTCGATGCAGACGCCTTCGCAGTCTTCGTCACCGCGGCAGGCTTGGCCGATGTCGCTCGACGGAGGGACGTCGGCGTCGGTCTCAGCGCCGGCGTCCGCGTCCGTGGTGCCGGCGTCGCGCCGTTCCGCATCGAACGAGATGCCGGCGTCGTCTCCGGCCGTGGTGGATTTTCCGCAGCCCAACCCGAGAGTCGCGGCGACCGTGAGCACAAGCGAAGAACGCATTCTACAACTCCAACACCCCGAGCGGGGTCCTACGGCGAGCCGCGCCCTGCTGCGTTCGCCGTCTTCCGTGCGGCACAACCTAGACGGGTCACATCGGCGTTGCAAAGCGGCGACCGGCCGGGGATGATCCGGGGGCGGACTCCAGGGAGGAGTGCGGCACCAGACGAACTACTTACGGCTGAATTCCAGCACAGGGGACGCATGTCGACGACGGACGCCGTCGAAGCCAGCGGCGGGATTCGATTCTGGCCCGCCACCGACGTGGGGCGCGTACGCGATCACAACGAGGACAGCTACCTTGCCGACAAGAAGCTGAACCTTTTCATTGTGGCCGATGGGATGGGTGGGCACGCGGCCGGCGAGGTCGCCAGCGCGCTGGCGTGTCGCACGGTCCGGGATGCCATTGCGGCTGAGCGCGGCGCGCTGCTGGAGTTCGAGCAGGGGCACGGCGGCACCACCCGCAAGGATTTGCTCCGCCTGTTCGAGGCGAGCGTCCAGCAGGCCTGCTCCGCGGTGCACAACGAAGGGATCGCGGACGAGTCCAAGCGCGGCATGGGCACGACCCTCGACGCGCTGCTCATCGTAGGCTCGCGCGGCTTCATCGCCCATGTCGGCGACGCCCGCGTCTACCTCTACCGCCAGGGCTCGGTCCACCAGCTCACGGAGGACCATTCGCTGATCAACGAGCTGCTCAAGCGGGGGCGCCTCACCCGCGAGCAGATCGAGAAGGTCCAGTACAAGAACGCCGTCACCCGCGCCGTCGGCGTCTACGAGAGCGTCGAAGTGGACGTCCTCGACTTCGACGTGCTGCCTGGAGACCGCTTCCTGTTGTGTTCGGACGGGCTGCACGGCTACCTCGACGAGAGCGAGCTTCCGCAGCTCTTTGAGAGTATTCCGGAAGAGAAGCTCACCCAGCACCTCATCGACCTGGCGAACGAACGCGGCGGCAAAGACAACATCACCGCGCTCATCGTGCGCGTCCCCGACGACGAGTCGGGGGTCGACAAGCTCACGCGGGAGGTGAATCTGAAGCTCGACATCTTGCACAAGATGCCGCTCTTCAGGTTCGTCACCTACCAGGAGCTCGTACGTGTGCTGAACATTACGCACGTGGAGCACTTCGTTGCCGGAGAGAACGTCGTCGAAGAAGGCGACGAAGGAGATGAGCTCTTCGTCGTCCTCACCGGTCGCGTCAAGGTGCACTCCGGCGACACGGAGCTGGTGGAGCTCGGGCCCGGTCAACATTTCGGGGAGATGGCGCTCATCGACAAAGCGCCGCGCTCGGCCTCCGTCACCGCCGTCGAGGACAGCAAGCTTCTGTCGATCAAGCGCCGCGACTTCTTCGATCTCATCCGGAAGGATCACGACGTCGCCGTGAAGCTGTTGTGGAGCTTCCTCGGCGTCTTGGCCAAGCGCCTGCGGAGCACCTCGCGGGAGCTCGGAGAGGCCCGCGAGCAACTGGCCGCCGAGGACTTGACCGAGGCCCTCCTCCCGGTGGTCGGCGACGGTCCTGGGGGGCTCGCTGGCGAGTTTCGGGCCGACCCCACCGCTGGGCCGGCGACCGGGAGGGCCGACGAGGGCAGGGAGGACGGCGAGTGAAAGCCCCGGTCGCTTGCCTGCTGGTGGCCCTGGGCCTGGCTTGCGGAAGCGATGAGGGGACGACGGCGCGGGGCAGTGGCCATGCCGGAGGCGGCCATGGAGCCGGACACGGCGGCCGGGGCATGGGGCACGGCGGCCGCGCGGAGCACGGGGGGGCGCCGCGTCCCGAGCCCCTCGCTCGGGTCGCCCGCCTCGGGGACGGGAGGCCCGGGCCGTTACGGCCCGGCCAGACCCTCGACGCCACCGCGACCCTGTCCACCGGCGCCGAGCGCTTGGTGCTCGATCTGCGCGAGGGGGCCCGCGTGGAGCTCGAGCCCGGCTCCTTGGCGCGGCTCGGAGAAGAAGCACCGGCGGAGCTCCTCTTGGCGCGTGGACACGTGCACGCCGTCTTGCCGCCGGTGGGCAACTCGCCGCGGCCTCCGCTGCGGATCGGCACGCCGGCGGGGACGGTGGAGATCGGTGGCTCCGGCGATCTGTGGATCACCGTGCGGTCCGACGGCACGGCCTGGGTCGCGCTGCTGGGGGGGCGCGCCTCGGTTCTCACCGGCGAGACCGACGAGGCGACCGGCACCGAGCGGCGCCTCGATCTGACGCCAGCCCGTGCGGTCGTGGTCGGGCGGACCCTGGAGGAGCCCACCGAGGGTCCCACGACGCTGGCGGCTGCGCGCGCGATGGGCGTCGCTCTCGCGGAGGGGGCCGAGGAGGCGGAGCTGGAGGATGCCCTGGCGGCCGCGGTCGGGGCCCTCGACGCCGCCCTGGACACGCTCGCCGCCGAACGCCAGCGTGGGCAGGAGGTTCAGCGGCGGCATCGGGCTGCCGTGAGCGCGATGGATCCTCGGGCGGCGACGATCATGCAGGAGCTCGTAGCCCATGGCCGCGCCCTCGACGCGGCCCGTGACCTCTTGTTGACCCGTTTCGAACGGGCTCGCGCGATCGCGCTTCTGGCGAGCGGGGAGGGTGGAGACCCGACGGCGGTGCGTCGCCCTCGTGTGCGTGCTGCGCTCGGGCTCGATTGAGCGCGCTCAGAACTGGGCCGTCGCTCCGAAGAAGAGCCCCAGGTCAAGCGCTCCGTCGAGGCGGAAACGGTTGCCTGGGCGGTCGATCGCGGGCCGGTGGTGAGGGTTGATCAGCCCATCGTCCGGGCTGCGAGGGTTGCAGGCGCGCGGGTCGCCCGGCCCGTCGGCGCTCGCGTTCGGATCGCACCCGTCGGAGAAGGTGAGGGCGTGCGGGGTGATGTAGTCGAGGTCGAGCCCGAAGCGAAAGCGAACGTACCGGGCCGCCTGCATCTCGATGGCGATCTGGCCGCCGAGCCGCCCGTGGGCTTGCACATCCGTTAGCCCCGTAAAGGGGACCCGCCGAAGCGCGCCCGGGTTGGGCCCCATCGGATCGCCTTCGAGATTGTCGATCGTGAGCGCGGGGTGCTGGGAGCTACCCAGGGCGTCGTAGAGCGGCGAGTAGTCGCGTCCCTCGGAGACGTAGGTGCCGCGAACCCGCAGATCGATCGTGAAACGCTGCCAGCTCTCGCGGTTCTCCCAAGGGATCAGCGCGACCCCCGCCGTGAAGGTGCCGCGGACCGGGGGGCGCGTGTTTTGATACCCGGCGAGATCGCCGCCAGGCTCGAACTGGCTCTTGGCTCGGCCTGCCCACTCGAAGTGAAAGAGCAGGCCCGAGTAGACCTCGGCGTAACGGTAGCGGCGTGACATCCGGCTCTCGAATCGGAAGGCGTGGGTGCCGCGGCTGACCCCGGAGCTGCAGGCGCGTGGGATGGGGTTGCCGTCGCCGCCGGTGATCGGCGCGCCGGTGTTCGGGTCGCGCTCCACGCCGCTCTTTTCGCAGGGCCGCAGCAGCGACCCGACGCCGAGCCGCAGCTCGAAGAGCATCATCCAGGTGGGGAAGGATGGGCGACGGTGCTGGTTGAGGACGTCGAAGCCGAGGCCGACGGTCACGGTGTCGATGCCCGAGCGGGTCGGGGACCGAAAGGGCATGTAGAAGAGCTGCGGCGCGCCGCCGCCGGCGATCGGTTCGACGAGATTGGTGTCCACCTCGGCGGCGGGCGGGCTGCCGGGGTAGGTGATACGGCGTGTGTCGCTGAGCACGAGCGGCATCCGGGCGTAGAGCATGACGTCGCGGAAGATGCCGATGTCGAGACCGAGGAGGAGCTCGTTGCGCACGTGCTCCCAATCCCCGATGTTCGTCCAGTTGGCCGAGCCGCGTCCCGAGTCGGGGGTGGGGCCGGGCTCCCGCTGGATCGTTCCAGCGACGCGCGTGCGCCGGAAGCCAGCGGTGATGTCGAGGTCGAAGGGGTCCCCATCGTCCACCGCATCGATCGCGTTGGTGTAGCTCGTCGGCTCGTTCATGAGCCGCAGCTCGTCCTGTGCCAGCGCTGGGAGCGTTGCGACGAAGCCCAACGCGAACGCGACAAAGAAGCGGGTCACTCGCTCCCCTCCATCGTGGTTGGGCGTACGCTCTCACGCACCGGCGGCGCCAGGGTGATCGCCTCACTGCTGTTCACGAGGCGCAGTGAGGTCCCGGAGGTGTCGAAGCTCGCGCCACCCACCACGAGCACGCCCGTGTCGAAGATTCGCGCGGCGGCGTGGAACATCCGCCCATCGCCGAGGCGGGCGCCGCCCGTTCCGCGGGCGGTGCCAGAGGACACGCCCGTGTAGACGACGGTCTGGGTGATGGGCGTGAAGATCTCGTCTTCGACGCCGCCCACCACGACCACGCGGCCGTCGGCCAGTGGGACGGCCTCGGCGAAGGCATGCCGTGTGCCCGAGGGGGGCTGCGTGCGCACGGTGGCGCCGTCGGCGTTGGCGACGGTGAAGCTCCGGTCGGGGTTGCTCGCGCTGCGCCCGGCGGCGCAGATGCTCGTGGGCCCTGCCTCGAAGACGGGCGGCGCCGTGAACATGTTCTGCGGGCAACGGGGGCCGTACCAGCCCGTGACCAGCGCGAAGGCCCCGTCACTCAGCGCCGCGACGGCTGGGCGCAGCAGCGCGTACTCCGGATGCTCGTCGGCCGCGGTGGCGGCGCTTGGGTTCGGGAAGAGCGACGGTGGCATGTTGGCGGGGGACGCGCTGCCGTTGGGATCGGCGGTGTCCGGATCCGGCGCCCACACGTCGGCGAGGTCGGCGTTGCTCATGGCTCGTGCGCCGCCGAAGATCCAGACGCGGGGGTTGTCGCTGCCTCCCAGGCCGATGGCCGCGGGCGCCGGCCGGTTCGTGCCGAGCGCCCCCCCGCCCGCGTACACACCGGCCCCGCCAGGCTTGCGCGCATCGAAGATCTCGTAGGTCGCCTCGCCCCCTCCGTAGCCGCCGGCGAGGAGCACCCTTCCACCGTCGTTGGGCAACGCCGTGGCCGCGTGCAGGAACCGAGGGTGGTTGAGCGGGCCGGGCGCCGTG
>JALVDI010000053.1 GCA_027009115.1 Polyangiaceae bacterium
CTTCGACCGCTTCCTGCTCCCGTCCATCGCTCAGGTCGAGTACCGCCTCGGAGACGACGCACACCTCGTCGCAACGACCGCCCTGACACCGATCACCGACTGGCGCACGCGCATGTTTGGGGTGGTCACGTTCCGACTTCGGAGGCTCCCGCCCAAGGTGGGCGCCCTCGCAGGACGGCTCCTCAAACCGCTCGGCCTGGCGATCCTTCGCCAGGACGCGGCGATGCTGCGAGCCCAGACCGCGACCATCCGCCGCTTTGGCGGTGAGCGCTACGTGTCGACCGAGCTCGACGTGCTGGGCCCGGCGATCCTCCGGTTGCTGCGGCAGGCCGAGCGCGGCCGCGCCGCGCCCACGAACGAACCCACCGAGAAACGCCTCCAGATGCGCGTATGACCGAGCTCTTGGCGGGGAAGTACGAGCTCCTGCGGCGCATCGGGAGCGGAGGCATGGCGGACGTCTGGTCGGCCATTCAGCACGGCGAGGCGGGCCTTCGTCGGCCCGTCGCCGTCAAACGGATGCTCCCAGCCCTCGCCGACAACACCGACTTCACCAAGATGTTCCTCGAAGAAGCGCGCATCGTTTCGTCGCTCGATCACCCGAACATCGTGAGCCTGGTCGACTTCTGCGAGGCTGGCGACGAGCGCCTGATCGTCTTGGAGCTCGTCGATGGGATGGACTTCGGACGATGGATCCTCGAGCACGCCCGGCGACGCGAGCCCACCCCCTGGACCGTGGTCGCGGCCGTGGGCATCGACGTGCTGCGGGCTCTGACCGCGGCGCACGAGCGAAGGGACGAATCCGGCCGGCCGGCGCCGGTGTTTCACCGAGACGTCACACCGAGCAACATCCTCCTCAGCAAGTACGGCACCGTGAAGCTCGGCGACTTCGGCGTCGCACGGGCGATGGACCGCGTGACCCTCACAACCCCTGGAGTGGTCAAAGGCAAGCTCGCCTACGTCGCACCGGAGATCGTCGGCGGTGAGCGCGCGGGCCCCTCCACAGACCTCTACAGCCTCGGCGTCGTGCTCTGGGAAGCGCTCGCCATGCGCAGGCTCTTCAACGGCGTCTCGGAGCTCGAGCTCTTCGTGAAGGTGGGGCAGGCCGCCGTGCCGAGCCTCCGCGAAGAGCGGCACGACGTCCCCGATTCGCTGCATGCGGTCATCGAGCCGCTCGTCGCGAAGTCCCCGCACGAGCGTTTCGAGAGCGCGCGCGTCGCGCAGGCGGCGCTCACGGAAGCCCTGCGGGCGGAAGGAGCCTTCCTTACCACCGACGAGCTCGCGCGCTCCGTCGAAGAGACCCGCGCCAGCGCCGAGGCCCACGGCGCGCAAGACCCCCGTCCCACTCGTTAGAGCCCAGTGCCGACCGCGATGGATCGCGAGCGCGACGATGCGCCTGTGACGCCGCCTGACGCGGAAACGTTGTGGTTTGCTGGCGCCATGCGCGGCGGCCGGCGGCTCTCGGGAGGCCCGTGGCAAGCCCGCCGCCCAACCTACCGACGCCGGCGACGCCGAGGTGCGGTCGGCGTCTCCATGCGCGCCGCCCTCCTGCGCGGCCTGTGGAGCCTGTTGACGGTGGCCTGCGCGCCGGCGCCGGGTCCCGACGGCGACCCTCTGCCCGTAGCCGACGCCATCGTCGTGCTCGGCAACCGCCCCCCCGTGGACGCCCGAGGACACATCCGTCCAGAGCTCCGGCGCCGGGTGGAGACCGGGGTGCGGCTGTTCCGAGAGGGCCGCGCGCCGCTCCTGATCCTGAGCGGTGGCCCTGCGCCGAGCGGCCACGTCGAGGCCGAGGTCATGCGGCGGTTCGCGATCGCGCTCGGCGTGCCCCCGCAACGCATCCGTGTGGAGCCCTGGTCACGCAGCACCGCGGAGAACGCGGCCTTCACGGTCGAGCTCCTCTGCGGCGACGATCCCCTCTGCGCCCCCTCGCTGATCCTCGTCAGCTCGCCCTTCCATCTGCCACGCGCCGAACGCCTCTTCGCCTGCGCGGGAGCCCGGGTCCACCGCGGAGCGACGCCCATTCCCCGCGATCGGAAGTACCAACGCCGTGCCGCGCTCTACGAAACGCTCGCTGAGATTCACGCCGGCTCCCGCGACCCGTGCCGACGGATCCGGGCGCTGCGCGGACGAGGCTCGGGGCTCCCACGCAAGTGAGGGTCCTCACCTCCGAACGCCGGTCCCTGGGATGCCCTTTCGGGACGGCTCGTGCGATGCTTGGGCCGATGTTCGCCCGCGCCGTCTGCGTCCTGCCCTTGCTTTGCTTTGCCTGCGAGACCGGAGGCCTGCCCCAAGGTTGGGCAGAGACGCCTCCCGGCTCGGGACCTCGGATCCGCTGGGATCTGAACGCCGAGCCCCTCCCCGAGCTCCCGCTCCCCAACGACGTTGCGACATGGCCCGATCCCACCTCACCGACGGGACGCCGACTCAACGTTTCGATCATCGCCCCCACCTACTTCGAGGAGCTCACCCGCACCTACTTCGATCAGCTCGATGGCTGGGGCACCTTCGGCGCTATCAGCATCCCCTTCGACGCGCCCATCGACGTGCGCGACCTCTACGAACGACAAGGAGGAGGCAGCGACGCCTTCTCCGAGAGCCGCTGGGGCGATCACGCCGTCTACGTCGTCGATCTCGAGACCGGCGCCCCCGTGCCCCTCGACGTGAACTCCGGCAACTTCCCCTACGTCCTCGACAAACCCGACCAGTACTGGCGCAACGACGTGAAGGCGGGCGAGTCCAACCTCCTGTTCGAGACCGTCGCCGAAGACGTCAACGGCAACGGCGTCCTCGATCCCGGTGAAGACATCGACTTCGACGGGGTGCTGGACTTCCCCAACACTTGGGACGGCACCGCCGACGGTCCCCTCGACACCGTCGACGAGATGACGTGGTTCTGGGAACGCGAGACGAACACGCTCCTGCTCCGCCCCATCCTCCCGATGCGCCCGCGCCGGGAGTACGCCGTCGTCGTGACCGACCGGCTCCGAGGCCCGGATGGGCAGCCGGTTCGCTCGCCCTTCGATGTGGTGCATCCCGTCGCCCAAACGCAGTCCCTCGAACGGCTCCCCGAGCTCTTTGCCGACCACCCGGAGATCTACGGCGATCTCTCGACCCGAGGCTGGGAAGGGGTCGCCTTCGCCTGGACGTTCACCACGCAAAGCACCCACCACGACCTCGACGCCTTGAGGTCTGGGCTCTACGGCGAAGGCCCCCTGGCCGACGTGTTCGCCGAGGAGTTCACCCGCGAAGGGCTCCCCGGTCTGCTCGACTACGCGCCGAGCCCCATGCAGGGAGGCCGACGCTGCACCATCGAAGGCAACACGCTGATCGCGCCTGGCGAGGCCTTCGTCGAGGCGCTGAACACGGTCGCTGGGCTCGCCCTTGGCCTCGATGAGGCGCAGACCGAGTTCGTCGTCAGCAGCTACCGCAACCTCTCCCACGTCGCCGTCGTCTTCTTCGACACTCCCTACTTCCTCGGCGACCCGGACACGACGGGCCTCGAAGACGTCTTCGAGGTCGACACGCAGAGCGGCCAAGCGCGCATCGACCGCGAGACGATCTCGATGATTCTCTTCGTGCCGAAGGAGAGTGAGACCAAGCAACAACCTTTTGACACGGCGTTCTATATCCACGGACACGGCAGCGCTTCGGCCGAACCTTTGCCCTTTGCCGGCTTCATGCTGCAGCACGGTGTCGCCGCGGCGATGATCAACGCCGAGGGTCACGGCGTCCCCATCGACGCGGGCCTCGCCCGGATCCTCGAGAACCTCTTCGAAGCGTCCTGCCTCGGACCGACGGCCCCGGCGATCCTGAACGGGCGCGCCGAAGACCTGAACGGCGACGGACTCCTCGACAGCGGCGGCGACTTCTGGACCGCCTACCTCTTTCATACGCGCGACGTCGTCCGACAGACAGCCATCGACCACATGCGCTCGATCCAAATGCTGCGGTCCTTCGACGGGCGCCGCGCACAGCCGGTCGTCTTCGAGGACGGCCCCCTCGGCGAGCGCCTCGAGTACGACGGGAACGCCTTCGACTACGAGGGCAACGACGTCGCTGGCGATTTTGACGGCGATGGAACCCCCGACGTCGGCGGGCCCGACAGCGAGTTCTTCTTCACCGGCGGCTCCCTCGGCGGAATCCTCACGGGGATCATGGCCGGGGCCGAGCCCGAGATTCGCGCCGCGGCACCGATCGTCGGTGCCGGAGGCTTGTCGGACGTCGCCACGCGAATCGATCTGGGCGGCGTGCTCAGCGCCATGCACCTGCGAATGATGGGTCCCTTCGTAATCACCGAGCCCGCCGAGGCCCGAGGGGACCGGACGAGCTGCGCGAGCGGCGAGACCTCGGTCTACATCCTCTCGTCCAATGTCCTCAGCCGCTCCGAGATGGAGGTCGCCTGCATCGAGGAAGGCCTCCTCGACGAAGACGACGTCCTCGTCGTCCGCAATGAAGACCACGACGAGGTCGTCTGCGCTGGCGCGACCGGCGGCCGCTCAGGCAACTACCGCGTCGCCTTTGCGGCCGACGGAGGCGACCCGCTCTTCCTCGAGATCTACCGCGACGCCCTCTTGCACACCGACTTCGGCCGCTGCCGCATCGAAGGCGACCCTGCCCCCGACCGCGTCATCGATCACTTCGAGGTCACCGCCGAGTTCCAGGGCCATGTCTTCCACGGACCGGGTGAAACCGACGAGGAGGGCAACCCGCTGCCACAGGACCGCCTGGTGTCACCCACCATGGGCATGGGCAACGCCCGCCAGCGACCGGATCTGCGGCGCATGCTCTTCCTCGCCCAATCGGGCCTCGATCCGGCCGACCCCATCAACTATGCCCGGCGAGCGCTCCTCGAACCGATGGCGGTTTCCGGGCGCGAACCTGAGCCGACGAACCTGCTCGTGGTCAACAGCATCGGCGACCAGAGCGTGCCGGTGAACACGGGCAACGCCTACGCCCGTGCCGCCGGTCTCTTGCCCTTCATGCCCCCCGATGCCCCCGAGGTCTTCGCCGAGTTCCGGGCGCCCGCGTGGTTCGGCGAGCGCTACCCCGGCCTCGCCTCTCCCAACGACGTGCTCATCGCCTACCACGTCCTCGAGGGCGTCGAGCGCCTCGGGCGTCACCCCATCCCGGGCGCGGACAACTTCCTCTTCGACGTCGACAACGTCTCCGAGGGCCGCCTGCGCTTCCACCCGGACGGCAGCGCTCAGAGCACCGAGCCGGACGCGCTGCCCGCCCCTCACCTCGAGCCGCCCCTGCGCTGGGTGCGTCGCTCGCTGTCCATGGCCGACGCCTCCGGCGACGTGTGGATGCCGGCCTCCGGCGAGCCGATCTCGGGGTTGCTCAACAACTACGCCATCCCCAACGGCGTGCACGGCTTCGACCAACTGGTCTACGATCAGTCCCTGCCGTGGGACCCGGCCCAGTACCTGATCAACCTCATCGCGCGCTGGGGCTCCACCCACGGGCACGATCTGCGCTACATCACCGACCCCGACG
>JALVDI010000054.1 GCA_027009115.1 Polyangiaceae bacterium
GTGGAGGAACGCGGCGTGGATCGCGTCCCGCCGGCGGCGCGGGCTCCAGTGCTCCCGAACGCGTACCTGGAAGCTCCGCCGCAGCCGCCGCGGGGCGCCCGGGGCCAAGCGCGCGCCCCGCGGCAGCGGACCGAAGTCGAAGCCCCGCAGATCCAGGGCGTTGCCCAAGGCGTGCTCGCTTATGCGCGCGCGGCGACCGCGAGCCCGGCGGCAGCTGTACCCGCCGCTGTGCACGACGCGCCGCGGGGGCCTGCCGTAGTGCTCCAGGGCGAGCTCCTGCACCAGCGCCTCGAAGCGCGCGAGGCGCTCGACGAAGGGGCGGCGGACCCGCACGGGCCGGGCGTAGCGCAGGTGCGTGCCGCGGTAGGTCACCAGATCGGCCGTCTCGCAGCGAACCCGCCTGCGGTTCCCAAGGAAGCGCGGCACGCTGTCGAGCGGGTAGGGCTCGTTGGGCCAACCGTCGAAGAACGAGAAGTGGTCGGCGGCGCCCGCCGTCGTTCCTTCGGCGCACACGTCCTGTTGCAGCAGGTGCGCCGAGAGCAGGAGCAGCGCCGAAGCCCATCCCCACGCGAGGGCCTTGCCGCGCCGTCCCCGCCCGCGGCCGGTTCCGTGGGATCGCTCCCTCCCTCCACGCTCCGGCACCCCCTCAAGGTATCAGCGCACCCAGCGTCGGCTACGTCGGGCGCGTTCGGTCCTGCCTACGCATCCATCACGACACCCATCTTCGTCTTGGCCGTCGCCGACCCCGTAGTTTAACCCACGCTCAGGACCGTGTAGCGACGGCGGCGCGGGCCGATCTTCAGGACGAACTCGTCGCCGACCTCCTTGCCGAGCAGCGCGCGTCCCACCGGAGAGCTCGTGGTGACGACGGTGATCTCGCGATCGCCGAGTCGGACCTTGCGCCCGCCGCCCACCGGCACGAGGAAGAACGTCGCCTCCTCGTCGTCCACCTCGACCTCGACGAGCGCCGCGGGACCGATCCGGTCGTCCTGCGCGTACGCGGGCAGCGCCAGGAACTTCAATCGGGTAGCGACTTCCTGAAGCTCCTCGACCCGCGCCGCTTGGCCCCGCGCGAGGTAGGATTGCTCCAAAGCGCGGGTGTCCTTGTCGTTCTCGGGCCGCGCCTCCTCATGGGTCGCCGCCTCCTGCGACGCCTTCGCAGCCGCGACGAGGGTAGCCATCTCCTCGGCGATCTGCGCGCGCAGGAGCTCCACCAGCCGTCGCTTGCCGTCGAGGCTCATCGACCCCGATTCTACCCGGAGACTCGTGCAGCATGGACGGAGAGCGCAACTCGCCGAGGGACCGGCCGAGGAGGGCGCATGTCTGCTCGATTGCTGCCTCTGCTTCTCCTCGGCTCGGCGAGCCTGGCGGAGGCTCAATGGGACGTCCCTGTGACCGAATACCGCCTCGATGACCAGCTCCTCGACGTGCTCGCCGACGAACCGGGGCACCTCCGGGTCCCGAGGCTCGCCCTGGGCGCCGCCTTCTTTGCTCCATTGCGGGACAACGACCAAGACACCTTCTCGCTCGGTGGTCACGGATCCCTTGCCATCGAAGTGCCCCTGGGTGTTCGCTTCACCGTCGCTGGCTATGCCCGGGGAGGCATGTGGCGCGAGGGAGGAGACCTCGACGAAGAAACCCGCAAGCACGTGATGCTCGATGTGGGTGGTCGAGCGCGCGCACGTTTCAGCGCGAGCTTCCTCACCTTCTTCCTCGGCGGTCACGGAGGATACAGCCGGGACTGGGCTGTGACGAACGATGCACGCACCCATGGATGGCATGCAGGCGCCCACGCGGGTTTTCGCACGGGCCGCGCTGCGGCGTTCGAAGTCGAGGTCGGCTTCAACCATCGGGCGATGTCCGACCGGCGCTGGTTCGACCCGTACCTCCAGATCGGGGTCGCGTTCACGTTGAGGAGGATCCGATGAGCGCTCCCACGAAACCTCTGATCCTTCTCTACCTGGGCCTTGCCGTGAGCCAGGCGTGTGCGATCCGGGAGCCCTTCCGGCCACGCTTCGAGGCGCGGCGCATGGTCGAAGAGCAGCTCGGCTGCGCGAACGTTCTGGTTGCCGAGCCGCCCCCCAACCCCTACGCGCGAGATCCGCTGACCCAAGAGTCCACGCGCCTCGTGGCGTGGGGGTGTGGACGAGTGGTCCAACTCCGCTGCAGTCCTTACGCCACGCGCGATGGCCGCTGTGTCGAGGAGCGGATCTATGAGAGCCCACGCTCCGACGAGCCTCGCGCGACGCTCAAGGTCCTCACGCTCTACCACAGCAGCGAAGGCATCCTCCAGAGAGAGCGCTACCGCATCGCGGGCCGCGGCGAGATCGTCCGTCCCCGCGATCCGAACGACTCGGCGTTCGCCTTTCCCATCCACGCGGAACCCACGCGCATCCAGCTCTCGAGCGACCCCATCTTTCGCCACATCGCCCACCACCACTGGACGACCACCGAGACCAGGCGACGGGGCAACTACAACATCACGGAGGAGATCGATCACTACTCGACGACCATTCATCACTACAGCGAACCTGGCTGTGCGCGTCAGCTCCTCCTCGATGCGCAACCGGGCGCGACCTATCGCGTCGTCTTCAACTACAGAGGTCGCAATCAATGCGATATCGTCTGCGCGCGAGAGGTGCCTACAGAGTCCGGAGTCGTTCTTCTCGGCTGTCCCGGCTTCCAGGTCCTGTAGGCATCGACGGACCCAACCGAGGGTTGAGCGCATCTCAAGACCCCTCGTCGCCGCTGTGCGGCCTACGCACGCCCTCTGCCGCCATCCTCTCAGCTCGACAAGGCTCGACATTCCCTCGCCTCGCGGATGCGCCAGCGGTCCCGCCCAGTCCACGGATCGATCGACGATCGCCCTTGAGATGCGCTCTTGTCGCGGAGCCAGCTTCGACGACCCTCCAAGGAGCTTGGTGTAGGGTTCGGTCATGAGCCACAGAAGCGACTTCGACTGGGTCATCGTCGGTAGCGGTTTCGGCGGAAGCGTCAGCGCCCTTCGACTCGCGGAGCGCGGCTACCAGGTCCTCGTGGTCGAGAAGGGCAAGCGCTTCGGCACAGGCGATTTCGCCAAGAACAACTGGGACCTCAAGCGCTGGATGTGGAACCCGGCGCTGGGCATGCGGGGCATCTTCCAGATGTCCTTTTTCGAGCATGTGACCGTGCTCCACGGCGTCGGTGTGGGCGGCGGCTCGCTGACCTACGCCAACACGCTCCCGACCCCGCCGCCAAGCTTCTTCCGGAGGCCGTCCTGGGCGCACCTCGCGAACTGGGAGTCGGAGCTGGCGCCCCACTACGACACGGCGCGGAGAATGCTCGGCGCCGCCAAGAACCCGCGTGAGACCAAGAGCGACCGGGTGCTCCGCGAGATCGCCCGCGAGATGGGGCGCGAGGAGCACTTCGAGCTCACCCGCGTTGGCGTGTTCTTCGGCGAGCCGGGCAAGCGCGTCCCCGACCCGTATTTCGACGGGGAAGGCCCCGAGCGCGTTGGCTGCACCTTCTGCGGCGCCTGCATGACGGGCTGCCGGGTGGGCGCGAAGAACACCCTCGACCGCAACTACCTCTACCTCGCCGAGCGGCGCGGCGCTCAGGTCAAGAGCGAGCACGAGGTCGTCCACATCGCGCCCCGAGAGGGCGGCGGCTACACCCTGGAGCTGCGCTCGACGGCGGGCCGCGGCAAGGAATGTCTGACCGCAGACCACGTCGTGCTCGCCGGAGGCGTCCTGGGGACGGTGCCGCTGCTCCTGCGGATGAAGGAGCGCGCCGACGGGCTGCCGCACCTTTCCGAGCGGGTCGGGGACGCCGTCCGCACGAACAACGAAGCGCTCATCGGGGTCATCGCGCCGCGCGAAACGGCCGACCTCACCGAAGGGGTGGCCATCACCTCGATCCTCCACACCGACGAACACAGCCACGTCGAGCCGGTCCGCTACGGGAAGGGCTCGAGCTTCTTCCGGACGATGGCGCTGCCCCACGTGAACGCGCCGACGGTTCTCGCGCGCCTGCGCGGGGTCGGCTCGAGCTTCGCGCGCCATCCGAAGCTCTGGGCCAAGGCGCTGTTCATGCGCGATTGGGCGAGCCGCTCGCAGGTGCTCCTCTACATGCGCACCCTGGAGAGCACGCTGAAGCTGCGGCTCGGCCGGAACCTCGGCACGGGGCTGCGCCGCGGGCTCGTTACCCGCCTCGACCCTGGCCAGCAGGCGCCGACGGCGTTCATGCCGGAAGCCACCGAGATCGCCGAGCGCTACGCCGAGAAGGTCGGGGGCATCCCGATGACCCTGCTGACGGAGACGGTGATGGGCATTCCGTCAACGGCGCACATCCTGGGAGGCGCGTGCATGGGCGCGGACATCGGCGAGGGCGTCATCGACCCGCTGCACCGGGTCCATGGCTACGAAGGGCTCTACGTGATCGACGGTTCCGCCGTCTCGGCCAACCCGGGCGTGAACCCTTCGCTGACGATCACGGCGCTGGCCGAGCGTGCCATGAGCCACATTCCACCGAAGCGCTGACTCCCGTCTCAAGGGGCCAACGCGATCGCCCGACCGCGATCGGCGATGGCCCCGCTTTCCGATGCGCCCGGCGCGCACATCCTCATCGTCGATGACGATCGCGTGGCCGGTGAACGGGTGGCCGGGATGCTCACCGCGCTGGGTCACCATCCGGTCGTCGCGACCGACTGGACCAGCGCGCTGGACGCTTTTGACGCACGAACGGACCTAGTCCTGCTCGACATGGTGATGCCCAAGGTGGACGGCCTGAAATTGGCTGCGCTCATCCGTGAGCGGAGCGAGATCTACGTGCCGATCGTCTTCTTGACCGGTCGCAGCGACGACGAATCCAAGGAGCGAGCCCTCGTCGCGGGAGGCGACGACTTCTTGGTCAAGCCCGTCGGACGTCTCGAGCTTCGGGTGAGAGCGACGGCGATGCTCCGGATTCGTCGTCTGACGCAGCGTCTTCACGCGCGGGCGCACGTCGACCCACTGACCCGCGTCGGCAACCGACGGGCCTTTGACGAGGCGCTGGGACGGCGTTGCGCCGAGGGAGCGCGCTATCGCCGCCCCTTTTCGCTGATCCTCATGGACGTCGATCACTTCAAGCGCGTCAACGACACCCACGGCCACGCCGTGGGCGACGACGTCCTGAGGATCCTCGCCGACGTCCTGCGTGACGGAGTCCGCAACGCCGACCAGGTCTTCCGTTACGGCGGTGAGGAGTTCGCTGTCCTCGCCCCGGAGACCGGTCTCGAGGGCGCCACGATTCTTGCGGAGCGCCTCCGGGTGAGCTTCCGCCTCGCGACGCGCCGCTGCGCTGCGGGCCGACAGACGCTCTCGGCCGGCGTGGCGGCGACGGACGCCGTCGGCCCCCTCGACCCCCGGCGCCTGCTCAAAGCCGCCGACGACGCGCTCTACCGGGCGAAGGAAGCGGGCCGCGATCGGGTCGCGAAGGCCCAGGCCCCCGCTCGGCTCCAGGACGTCTCGG
>JALVDI010000055.1 GCA_027009115.1 Polyangiaceae bacterium
CGCAGGCGCGGTCAAACTCGTGACCGCCCCGGGGCAGCAGGTCCACGTCCGGTCTGCCTTCGAGCTCCAGGCGGGTCAGGGTGTCGCCGCTCAGCTCGATGCGCCAGTTCGCCGGTAACGCCATCGTCGAGGGTTCCCATCAGCGTCGTGACAGCATCCGGCGAGAGCTTCATGCCGATGACGCGGGCGGTGACGCCGTCATCGCCAGAATCAATCCAAGGCCCAGGGCCCCGGCCGAGCGGCTCATGTGCTCGTTCAGTCCCATCTTCAATCCCCCCTCGTCTCTCGCACGCTTGTCTCTCGTACCCTGTCGAATCGAGGGGCCTGAGATGGCATGCGGACCGATCACCCCCCGAGAGGCACAGTGTACGATACCTGCGCAAGCGCGCGCAATACCCAAGAAAAGGGACGACGTCTCTTCGCCTCGAGTTCGGCGCAAGGTTCCAGCTCGGCGACGGGCACGGTTCCGCTTTCTTTCGGGCGTTCCTGCCCAGTCCCGTCTCGTCGCTTCCTATGCGGGTGGGCATCGGCCAACGGCGCGTATTGTCGAGGTAAAGGGCTCGCGGAAGCAGCGACGAAGGGTTCGAGATGGGCTGCAGCCCCCCCGTCAAGCGACGAGTTTGTAGCCGACGCCGTAGACCGTAAGGATGTAACGCGGCTTGTCGGGGGTGGGCTCGAGCTTCTTGCGCAGCTTCACGATGAAGTTGTCGACCGTACGGTTCGTCGGGCTCGCCTCCAGACCCCAGATCTCTTCGAGGATTTCGTCGCGCGAAACCGGCTCACCGCGACGCTCGAACAGCAGCTTGAGCAGCTCGACCTCATAAAAGCTGAGCTGGTGCTCGCGCCCGTCCGCCACGAGGATCTGCTTGAGGGTGTCCACCTCGCGATCGCCGATCGTCAAGACCGGAGGCGCAGGGGGCGCCACGCTCCGCGCCGCCCTTCGCAACAACGCTCGCACGCGCGCCACCAGCTCTCCCACGGAGAACGGTTTGGTCACGTAGTCGTCCGCGCCGACCTCGAGGCCCCGGATCTTGTCGGACTCCTGGCTGCGCGCGGTCAACATCAGGATGGGCACCAGCGGATCGCTGCCACGCACCGTCTCACAGACCTGGTAGCCGTTCATGTCGGGCAACATCAAATCGAGGATGATGCATTGGGGCGCCCGCGTGGCGGCAGCCTCGACCGCCTCCTTGCCGGTCTTGGCGTGCACGACCTCGAAGCCCTCGAAGGTGAGCGTGTCGACGAGCCCCAGCGCCAAGGCGGCGTCGTCCTCCACCACGAGGATCCTTCCGGCGGTCTCGTCGACCATGCGGGGGCGACTATAGCACCGTGGCGCCGACCGTCCCGTCGGCCCCACCCCCTCGACGGAGGGCCCGCGGCGCCTCACCATCGGAGCGTGTCCTCCTGGCGCTACCGCGTCCTCTACTTCGTCCTGCTGCCGGCCATCGGCGTCGCCGCGGTGATCCTCGGCTACTACACCTGGGTCGCCGCCTCGCGCTTCGAGCGCCTCGGCGAACAGACCATCGCCGACAGCACGCTGCTGCTCGTCCGCGAGAAGGTCGACAGCCTGGAGCAGTACATCATCGCCCAGGACAACGTCGCCTTCCGGTCCATCGATCTGTCCAACCCTGCCTCCCTCGACGAGACATGGCGCCCACTGGCCGCCGAGCTCACGCCGAGCGTGCGCGCCCTCGTGGTCCTCGACGACACCGGCGAGATCCTCGGCGCCTCCGTCCGCGGCTCGAACCGCGACGAGTTCCTCAAGGTGCTCGAAGAACACATGCTGCCGGAGATGGATCTGGCGCGGCTGCCGGTCGGTCAGCTCAAACACCTGCACCGGCGCTACGACGGGCGCAACTACCTGCTGTCCTACAAAGCGTTTCGGCACGAGGGACGCCGCCTCTACGCGATCGCGCACCACGACACCGGCTACATCGTGCGCGAGGAGCTCCCGCGGCTCTTCGCGACGGACGAAGGCAAGCGACAGTACAACGTGGTCGGCGAGGACAACC
This sequence comes from Polyangiaceae bacterium, assembly GCA_027009115.1. Lineage (GTDB taxonomy): Bacteria > Myxococcota_A > Polyangia > Polyangiales > Houyiibacteriaceae > JALVDI01. The sequence continues at coordinate 2,013 of JALVDI010000055.1, forward strand.
GGCGTGTCTACGGCCCCAGCCTCGCCAACGCAGGCGACTACCTGGTCGGGCACCGCTTCCCCACCACCCTCTACAACTGGCGTCTGCAGGTCGCCCCGAAGCAGGCACCGCTCCTCGAGCGCGAGGGCCGCAGCCGCCGGGTGACGGACCTCGCCATGCTGGGCACCTCCTTCCTGGTCGTCCTGCTCGGCATGGCGTTCCTCGTCTACGCGGCCAACAAGGAGCGGCGCCTCAACGAGCTCAAGGGCGAGTTCATCGCCAACGTATCGCACGAGCTCAAGACGCCGCTGTCGAGTGTGCGCATGTTCGGCGATCTGCTCATGCGCGATCTCGAGCGTTCCCAGCGCGGCAAAACACTGACGGCGGACAAGCGGCGCCAGTACCTCGAGATCATCTGTCGTGAGTCCGAGCGCCTTACGGCGCTCATCGAGAACGTCCTGGACTTCGCCGCGCTCGAACGGGGCCGGCAGAAGGTCGCCCTGCACGAGGGGGACCTCGTCGGCACGCTGGCCGCAGCCATCGAGACCTTCCGCTACCGCGTCGAGCACGAAGGCATCGAGGTCGACCTCGACGTCCGTGGCGAGATCCCTCCAGTGATGATCGACGAGCAAGCCATCGTCCTGGCGGCGATCAACCTCATGGACAACGCCGTCAAGTACGGCGAGCGCACGCCCATCACGGTCACCGTCGAGCGTGTGCGCGACTTCGTGCAGGTCCGCGTCCGCGACCGGGGCCCGGGCATCCCCGCGGACGCCGAGAAACGCATCTTCGATCGCTTCTACCGCTCGCGCCGGGATCGGCAACAAGTGCGCGGCTCCGGCATCGGCCTGAGCCTCGTCAAACACATCGCCCTCGCCCACGGGGGCCGCGCCTTCGCCCGCAACGCCGACGACGAGGACGGCGGCGCGATCGTCGGCTTCGCGATCCCCGTCGCCTCCGGCCGCCCCGAACGAGCCACCGAAGGCGAACCGGCGACGGCCTGAGCCGACGCTTTTGCGGTACATTGGCGGCATGAAGCGCTCGGTCCTTTCCACGGCGTTGCTCGCTCTGATCGCCTGCGGGGGCGGCGACGCAGCCACCCCGCGCCTCTCCTTCCGGGACCCTCTCGGCCTCATGGACGTGGTCGGCGATCTGCGGCTGCTCGTCTTCCCCGCCGAAGGGCGCGGCTGCACTGCGGACGGCACGATCGAGCCGGCGATCAGCGAGGAGCCCGGCGCGACCTTCGAGGACGCCGTCGTCGACCTCAGCTTCGCGGCCGACGAAGCAGCCACCGTCACCCTCAACGTGGGCACCTACGTCGTGCTGGTCCGAGGCCGCGGCACCGACCCGGTCTCCATGCGCAGCGGGGTCATCGTCGCCACCGGCTGCGTCCCAGACGTCGCGATCGGCGACGGCGAGACGAGCGAGATCACCGTCGAGCTCCAGGACGTCGTCGGCACCGGCGTCTGCGACGACGGAGTGCTCAGCCCCGACGAGCAGTGCGAGGCAACCACCGGCCCCTTCCCCTGCGACGCATGCCGCACCCAGGCCTTCGTCGCGCACACGACGACCGACGGCGAACAGTCGAATCCGAGCCTGGGGTGGGCCTCCGGCGCGCGCTACGTGCTCTCCTTCGACGAGATGCGCCGAAGAGGACCGATCCGGCTGATGGTCCGCGACGAGCGAGGGCAGGTGATCACCTCGCCCCGGGCCCTCGAGGTCGACCAGGCCGTCGATGTCGACGCGCCGCTGCCCGGCGACCAGACCACCAGCGCCGCGGCCTCGAGCCCCGCCCGACTCGGGGTGGCCCTCGGCGACTTCTCGACCGCCCTGACCGAAGGCGGGGACATCCTGGTCCGCTTCTTCGACACCGATCGGGTCCCTGCCGCGCCCGCCACCCTGGCCGCCCCTCGCGCCATGGCCCAGACGCAGCCGGCCATGGCGATGACCGCCGACGGCAGCGCGCTCGTGGCCTTCCTCGACGAGGCCGCGACGACCGGCGCCTCCTACGTCCACTTCGCGGCGACGGCCACGGCCCCGAGCGCCGCCCCCACGCCCGCCGGCGTCGCGACGGTCGGCGCGATCGACGTGGCGGGCCACGCCGACGGCTTCGTGATCGCCACCGCAGGCACGAGCGTCACCGCGCAGCGCGTGGCCGCCGACGGCACCTTGCTCGACGCCGCTCCCATCGAAGTCAGCCCGGGCCAGGCCACCTCCGTCGCCGTCGCGGCCCTCGACGACGGCCGCTTCTTCGTCGCCTGGGAGAGCGCAGGCGAGATCCGCGCCCGCGCCTTCGACAGCGACGGGATGCCCCGCACGGACGCGCTCTCCGTCGCCAACGGTGCGGCGCCCGCGGCCGGCGGGGGCGGCGGCCGCTTCTTCGTCGCCTGGGAGAGCGCAGGCGAGATCCGCGCTCGCCTCTACAACGGCGACGGCGCGCCGGCCCGCAACCGCGAGCGCCCACCGACCCCCGACGCATTCCTCGTGGGCACCGGGACCGATCCCCAGGTGGCCGTGGGCGGGCCCGCCGCGCAGGCGCTCGCAGCCGTCGCCTGGGTGAACGGCGGCGACGTCCAGTCGCGCCTCTACCCGCTCCCCTGAGCTCCCCCGGCGAGCGCGGCCGACCGCCGCGTGCGCTGGCGCAGCGGCTTCGCCAGCGCTAGGGCTGGGTACCTTGGCCACCGGCCCTACGACCTTCCTCTGGTACGCTCTCTGCTGCGGCTTCGTCGCCTTCGTGAGCCTCGTCGGAGTGGGGCTGTTCCTCTACGGGGAGCGCCGGCGGAAGCGCCGGCGGAAGCCCTTGCCTGCCCCCTCCACGCCCTCCGATCGAGGCGAGAGACCTTGACCCACGGCGCCCCTGAGGATACACAACCTTCCGAATTTCCGGAACTTCCGGCGCCTACTGGCCCGGAATGGGAGCTGTCGTGGCGAGGTCGGAAGCAGAGAGAAGCGACGACCCGACCGCGAAGGCCGGCCGCCGAGGCCGGCGCGCGGCCCTCGCGCTCTATTGGACCTTCCTCGCATACATCGCCGTGGTCGGTTTTGCGTCGGTCGTCCCTCAGACCTTCTGGCCTAGCCCCGACCCCACCGCACGCGCTCCCGAAGGAAGCTGCTCGGACGGAGTCCAAACCCTCACCCGCGCCCTGCGCGCACACGCCTCCCGAACCGTGGCCGGCGACGGCCCTCCCCTGAACGAGTTCCTGCGCCAATGGGACGACCGGTACCTGCTCCTCGCCGAACGATGCGAAGACGAGCCGCGCTACCGCCGCCTCGGCGCCCTTCGATACCGCCTGGAAACCACCCTCCGCGCCTTCGAGCGCGAAGACGGACGACTGCTGGCGGAGCTCGAAGGAGGACCCCGAGACACACACGATGACTGAAACGATCCACACCGCCGCGACCCCCGACGCCGAACCCACCTTCGAGGCGCTGGGGCTCTCCCCCGAGCTCCTGCACGCCATCGAAGAGATCGGCTGGGAGTCGCCCACCCCCGTACAAGCCGAGTGCTTCCCCCTCGCCGTCGCCGGCAAGGACCTCATCGTCCAGTCGCGCACCGGGACAGGAAAGACCGCTGCCTTCGGCATGCCCATCGTCGATCGCCTCGTGGACGCCACCCCGGGAGTCCAGGCGCTCATCTTGGCGCCCACCCGTGAGCTCGCGCTCCAGAGCGCCCGCGAGGTCGGCCGCCTGGCGGCCCACAAGAACGTACGGACGACAGCCGTCTACGGCGGCGCGCCGATGGACAAACAGGTCCGCGAATTGGCGGAAGGTGCGCAGATCGTCTCGGGCACGCCGGGGCGGGTCCTCGACCACCTGCGCCGCGGCACCCTGGACGCCAGCGGCCTCAAGGTCCTTGTCCTGGACGAGGCCGACGAGATGCTCTCCATGGGCTTCGCCAAGGAGCTGCACGCGATCCTCGACCTGCTGCCGACGAATCGACAGACCCTGCTCTTCAGCGCCACCGTCGATGGACCGATCCAGCGAGTTGGCGAGCGCCACATGCACGACCCGGTGCTGGTGGAGCTCAGCGGCGACGCCGTCGGCGCCCTCACCATCCACCACTTCGTCTACATGGTCAGCGGCAAGGCCCGCTGGAAGGATCTCGTCAAGATCCTCGAGGTGGAAGATCCGGAGTCGGCGATCATCTTCTGCAACACCAAAGCCGAGACCGAGCGGGTGACCGCGCAGCTCCAGCAGGCGGGCTTCCAGGCGGACTGGCTCAACGGCGACCTGCCGCAGCGGGAGCGCGAGAAGAAGATGGCGCGGACTCGCGCCGGCGAGCTCCGCTACCTCGTCGCGACGGACGTCGCCGCGCGGGGCATCGACATCTCGCACCTGACCCACGTCATCAACTACGGCCTGCCGGAGCACATCGAGCAGTACATCCATCGCACAGGGCGCACCGGACGGGCGGGGCGCACCGGGACCGCCATCTCCCTCGTGGCACCCACAGAGATCGGTCAACTCTACTACTTGCGGCTGCAGTACAAGATCTTCCCGACGGAACGCTCACTCCCGAGCGAGCGCGAGGAGGAGACGCGCCGGGAGATGGATCGTGTGGAGCTGCTGCGAGCGGCCACCAAGCGCTCCTCCGAGCTCGACCGAGCTGTCGCCCGCCGACTGCTCACCCACCCGGACGCCGATCGAGTCGTCGCGGGCCTGATCGGCTTGTTCTTCGGCAACGCCGACGAGGCCTCGGTAGACGAAGAAGCCGCCGCGGCGCGGCGTGAGCGCCCAGCGCCGCCTGTCGAGCGCCCCGCCAAAGCGGACGTCGACGCCCCCGCGACTGGGGCGCCACGGCGTGGAGCGGCGCAGCGAAGCCGACGCGAGGGGCGCAAGCAGGAGGAGCAACGAAACCGCGACGGAGACCGCGACTCGGACGAGCGCGAGGCCGCCGCGCGCGACCAGGTCAAGCTCTACGTGAGCATCGGCAAGAAGGACGGCGTCCGCGTCGGAGAGCTCAACCGCTTCTTCTGCGAAGAGGGCGGGCTGGACCGGGACGAGGTCGGCCGCATCCGCATCCGCGACCGGCACTCGTTCGTCTTCGTCCCACGCGCCAAGGAGGCGGAGGTCGTGGCGGCAACCTCCGGCAAGTCGATCGGAGATCGGGAGGTCACGGTCGAGCGCGCCAAGGGCTGAATCGCCGGCCACGACGCCCCTCCTCCGGCACCGAGCGGCGGCCATCGAGCACGGAGGCTCGCTCCACCCGGCGCCGTTGGTCCCTCCAGGGGCCCTCGTCTACTCCCCTCGCGAGAGCTCGGCGCCGAGTCTCCAGGGCGCCGTTGATTCCTCCCGGGGCCCTCGTCTACCCTCGGCGCTGCTTCTACGAGGACTGACGTTGACCCAGACCGCCGCGACCGGGGGCGCCGCCCCTATCGGACCCGGAGCCCTCGTCGGAGGCCGCTTCCTCGTGAAGGAAGTCGTCTCCGAAGACAGCCTCGGACGCCTCCTCAAGGCTCACGACCAAAAGACCGGCAAACCCATCGCCCTGAGGGTCTTGCCCCCCGGTCTCCTCGACAGCCCGGGCCTCGAGAAGCTCCGTGAACACTGCCGCGTCGCCGCGCGGCTGACCCATCGCAACCTCGCCGCAACCTACGGCGTCGGAGGAACCCCCCAACCCTTCGTCGCGTCCGAGTGGGTAGAGGGCAAATCGCTCTCGGCGCTGATCGCCCACCGCCGCGCCGAAGGCCGCCCCATGTCCCTGCGCGGCGCCTACAACGTGGTCGCGCATGTCTGCCGGGGGCTCACCGCGATCCACGACAAGACCTGCCACGGCGCCCTGCGCCCCGAGGTCGTCTTCGTCACTGACGCCGGACGTGTGAAGATCACCGAGCTCGGGCTCGACCGAGCCCTCGTCGAAGCCAGGGGCGCCGCAGCCTTCCAACCCGCAGAGCAGGCCTCCCTCGCACCGGAGGTCAAGCAAGGCCAGGCGCCAACGGCGGCCAGCGACATCTTCGGCATCGGCGCCATCCTCTACCAGCTCCTGACCGGCAAGTCGCCAGCGGACGGATTCGTGCCTCCCTCGCAGGCCCACCCCGACGCCACCCCGGACATCGACCGCGTCCTCTTGCAGTGCCTGGCGCCGGACCCGGCGGGGCGCTTCGCGTCGGCCGACGAGGTGCGGGCGGCGTTGCAACCCCTCGTCGCCGACGCTCCGAGCCCCGACGCCTCCCTCGACTTCGAGATCGACGTCGACCTCGAAGCCGCCGAAGAGGCCCCCGCCCCCGGAGCGCCAGCAGCGGAGACGGAAAGGGCCGCAGCCACGCCGCCGAAGGCAGCGCCACCGAAGGCAGCGCCACCGAAGGCAACGCCACCGAAGGCAACGCCACCGAAGGCAGCGCCACCGAAGGCAGCGCCGCCGCGCCCTCCCCCGCCCCCGGCCGCTGGAGCGCCGCCGAAGGTCGGTCAGCGGGTGAGCCTCCACGAAGAGTTCCGGCCGTCCCTGGCCGAAGCGCCGCGCCCTTCGGCAGCGGAGGTCGACCTCTCCAGCCTCTTGGCGAAGATCACCGAGAACGACGCGCCACGGTGGATGGTGGTCAAGGACGGCCTCGATCACGGCCCCTTCTCGGGGCGCGAGCTCGTCGAGCTGATCGTGAAGGGCGAGATCCTCGAATCCCACGACCTCATGAACATGGACACCGGCGAGCGCAAGCCCGTCAAGCTCTGGCATGAGTTCGCCGAGTTCGTCGAGCAGCAGCGCGTCCGCATGGAGGAGCAGGCACGTCAACGTGCCCTCGAAGAAGCCGAGCGGAGTGAGGCGCGTTCGGGCGTCTTCAAGCTCGCCGTCGCCGGCGCGCTCGTGCTGCTCGTCGCCGGCGGGCTTGCGGTCTTCTTCGCCACCCGCGAGTCCGGCGGCGAGGACGAGGTGGCCGAGGCCGATCTCGGCGACCTCTACGAACGAGGCGAGATCGAGCTGGCGGGCACCGCCGGCATCCTCCCCGACCCGCCTCGCCGAGGTCGGCGTGGGATGGGTTCGGGGGGCAGCCGCAGCGTCATGGCCGGCGCCTTCGTCGGCTCCTACGAGGACGCGATGAACGTCGCCATCGAGCTTGGCGACGTGACCATGAACGGCGGCCAGGGACGCCTGTCGCCCGGGGACGTCCAGGGGACCATGAACCGCCACCTGAACCGCATCTACAACGCCTGCGTCCTGCCGGAGCTCCGGGCCGGTCGCGCGCTCGGCAACGTCACCATCGACATCGCCATCGCGGGCAGCGGCCAGGTCATGGGCGTCAGCGCACGGCAGGGCTCGGGGGCGTTCAAGTCCTGCATTCGGCGCACGGTCCGGGGCATCCGCTTCCCCCGCTTCGCCTCGCCCCGCATGGGCGCCCGCTACAGCTTCAGCGCCAACTGAGATGCTCGCTTCACCCACCCTCGAACCCGCCTCGGGCACCGCCCCCGAACGCCCCACCGCCCAGGTAGCGTCGAACACACGACGTGGTTCGGCACAGGGTTGCGCGATGGCGTTCCGGCGCGCGCTCGCTCAGAGCGCCACGCTCGTCGCCTTCCTGGCCCTGCTGGGCTGCGAAGCAACCCTCGCAAGCGGCCTGACCGAGAGCGAAGCGAACGAAATCGTGGTGGCCCTCCACGAGCAAGGGATCGGCGCACAGAAGGGCGAGCCCCAAGGCTCCGGCGAAGACGCCCGGTTCACCGTGACGGTCGCCCCCGAAGAGGTCGCCGAAGCCCTCTCGGTCCTCGGCGCCGAGGAGCTTCCGAGGCGCACCGAGCCGGGGCTCCACGAGGTCTTTGGCGAGGGAGGTCTCGTGCCGACGGCCACCGAAGAGCGCGCGCGCTACGTCGCGGCGCTCGGCGGCGAGCTCGGCGCCTCCCTCGAAGCCATCGACGGCGTACTCGACGCACGCGTGCACGTGGCGCTGCCGGACACCCGCCGAGTCACCCTCGACGAAGCGAAACCCAGGCCCCGCGCCTCCGTCCTCATCAAGTACCGTGGCGACCGTCCGCCCTACGACGAGACTGCCGTGCGCGCCCTCGTGGCGGGCGCGGTGCAGGACATGACCCTCGAAGACGTCGCCGTCGTCGGGGTCCCCGCCGGCGCTCCCCCGGCGGCACGCAGCCGCAACCTCGTGCGGGTTGGCCCGGTGACCGTGACCCGAGGCTCCGCCTTGGCGCTCAAGCTGCTACTCGGCTCGGCCTTCGCCGTGAACGTCTTGCTCATCGTCGCGCTGATCGTCCTGTGGCGGCGCAAGAAGGCCGCGCCACCGGAACCGATGGCCATCGACGAATCCGACGTGACTCAGGAGGGGAGATGAGCGAGAAGTTCCTGGCCAACACGCTCCAATACGTGGAGCGCGCAGCGAAGCTACTCGACCTGCCGAGCGACGATCTGCTCCAACTCCAGACGCCGCATCGGGAAGTTCGGGTCGAGCTCAACATCCGGCGCGACGACGGATCCATCGGCACCTTCATCGGGTTTCGTGTACAGCACGACGACGCCCGCGGACCCTTCAAGGGCGGCCTGCGTTATCACCCCCACGTCGATGCCGCAGAGGTCACCGCCCTCGCGTCGCTGATGACCTGGAAGACCGCCGTCGCGGGCGTCCCCTTCGGCGGGGCCAAAGGAGGAGTTCAGGTCGACGCCGCCAGCCTCAGCCCAGGCGAAAAACAGCGCCTCACCCGCCGCTTCATCGACGGCATCCACGACATCATCGGCGCGACCAAAGACATCCCAGCCCCGGACGTCAACACCAACGGCCAGGTGATGGCGTGGATCTTCGACCAGTACACGAAGTACCACGGCTACGAACCGGGCGTCGTCACCGGCAAACCCGTCTCCCTCGGAGGCTCCGAGGGGCGCGCTCAGGCGACCGGCCGCGGCTGCGTGTACGCCACCGAAGAGCTGCTGGCGGACCGAGGCGAGGCTCTCGCCGGGAAGACCGTCTGCATCCAAGGCTTCGGAAACGTCGGCTCTTGGGCCGCCCGCGACTTCGCCGCGAAGGGGGCGCGAGTCATCGGCATCTCGGATATCACGGGCGCATACATCGCCGACGAGGGCATCGACGTGAACGCCGCCGTCGCGCACGTCACGGCCCACCAAAGCCTCGAAGGCTTCCCCGGCGGCGAGCACCTCCCCGGCGACACGTTGCTGACGAAGCCCTGCGACATCCTCGTGCCCGCCGCCTTGAGCGGCGTGCTGACCAAGGACAACGCCGCCGAGGTGGCCTGCCGATACATCGTCGAAGGCGCCAACGGCCCTACGGATCCGGAGGCGGACGCCATTCTCGCAAAGAAGGGCATCGTCGTCGTCCCGGACATCTACGCCAACTGCGGAGGGGTCACCGTGAGCTACTTCGAGTGGTCCCAGAACATGCAGCACTTCTACTGGGACGAAGCGCGGGTCAACCAGGAGCTGCGCCGGGTCATGGCGCGCGGCTTCGCCGATCTGCGGGCGACGGCGAACAAGCACCGCTGCAGCCTGCGCACCGCCGCGTTCGTCTTGGGCCTTGGTCGAGTGCACGGCGCGACAAAGCTCCGCGGACTCTGACGATCGAGCTCACTCGCTGAGCCCGTGGAGGTTCATCGCCGTCGGCGACCGCGGGACCGAGGCGGGGTCGGGTTCCGTCCCAAGCCATCGGTCGACGTCCGGCCAGGTGAAAGCGAGCCAGTAGTCCTCGTTGCGGTAGTGATGCATCCGGTGGTTGCGTCGGAGGCGCCGATAGAAGGGCGATCTCGGCTCGATACCCGTGTGCACGAGGAAGTGGGTCCACTCGTAGAGCAGAGCCATCGTCGCATAGGTCGCCGCGCCGGTCGCGGCGCGCCGCGGACTGCCCAAGCCGAGCACGGCCCAGACCGCGAGGTTCGCCGGAATGCCCGCCTCCACCACCTGGACCGGGAGCAGCGCCAGGTCGACGTCGCGAGGATCCCGGTGATGAGCGCGGTGTCGCCGAGCGACGATCGGATCGAAGGTTCGCCCCCACAACCGCCGTGGACGAAAGTGCAGCAGGTAGCGGTGCGCCAGCCACTCCTGAAGCGGCCACCAGGCGACGACCCCCGCCAGCACCGGCAGCTCGGTCAGCGACGGGGGCCCCAAGAGCAGACGCCCCGCCCACGCCAAAGCAGCATGCTTGGCCATCAGGCGGGGCCCACGCCGGGAGAAAAACACCCGCAGCGCCTCAGCGTAGGTCCGGATCGAGGCGGCGTCGGTCCGCTCCAAAGGCGCGGCGGTCGAAGGCCCCGCCGTCGTCGTCGCGTTCGTCATCTCGTCTCCTCCTTCGCTGGCGGCAGCAAGGCGAGCATCCCGGCAGCGCCGCGTCGCACGAGCTCCCTCGCTGCACCCCGCGCCTGCGCCTCATCGCGGTCGCCCACAGCGTCCACCAGCGCTCGATAGCCCCGAAGAAACCCGACCTCCGCCGACATCGCGGGCGCGATCGCGTCCTGGATGCCAACCCAGGCGCGCTCCATGGTGTTGAAAGCCAACTGGTACGCGAGGTTTCGAGACGCGCGCACGAGCACCCGCCACAGCTCCAGATGGACTCGCTGCAGCGCGACCGCATCGTCGGTGGGCAAGCTCCGCATCGCCGCCAGGTGCCCACGCAACTCGGCGACCTCGGCGTCGCTGCGACGCCGAGCGGCGAGAGCCGCGATGTCGGGGCCGAGGGCCGTCCGGAGCTCGACGAGGGAGCGGACCACGTCCGAGCGCAGCCCCCCCTCCCGATCAAAGAGCATGGCCGCCACCAGCTCGAGGCCGCCGGTCCGACGGTAGTCGAGCACCCGGGTGCTCTCGCCCTGGCGAATCGCCACCAGCCGAAGCTCCTGGAGCCGTTTGAGCGCCTCGCGGACCGCCGCTCGGTTGACGCCGAGCTTCTCGCAGAGCGCACGCTCGGAGGGGAGCCGCTCCCCCGCAGCGAGCTCCCCGCACAGGATCGCGTCCCGAAGGGTCTCGAAGACGGCCTGGCTCAGGGAGCGAGGTTGGAGGCGAGCAAGGTCCATGGGGCAGCTTCGCAGGCTCGGGTCATCTGGTCAACTGGTACGACCAGCTATCCAGACAAGCCCCCCACAGCTCGCCTTCCGCGGATACACTCGGCCCGTTGATCCGCTTGGAGGACATTCACAAGCGCTACCGGAGCCCGGTCCTGCGGGGCATCGACCTGCACGTACCCGCCGGTTGCATCTACGCTCTCATCGGCCCGGGCGCCTCGGGCAAGAGCGTCTTGCTCAAGGTCGTCGCCGGACTCGTGCGGCCCGAGCGTGGAAAGGTCTACGTGGACGGCGAGGAGCTGGGGGAGCTCGACGATCTCGGCCTCGCTTCGGTCCGCCGGAAGATCGGCATGCTCTTCCAGAACTACGCCCTCTTCGACATGACCGTGTTCGAGAACATCGCCTTCCCTCTCCGCCGCCTCTACGATCTCCCGGACACCGAGGTCCGTGAGCGGGTCGCCGAGCGGCTGGCGCGCGTGGCCCTGCCCGGGACCGAAGACCGCGATCCTTCGCGGATGAGCGGAGGCCAGAAGAAGCGCATCGGCGTAGCGCGGGCCACGGTCGCCCGCCCGCCGATCGTCCTGTACGACGAACCAACCGCCGGGCTCGACCCGGTCACGAGCCAGAAGATCTACGACCTCATCCGCGACGAGCAGCGGGCGCAGGGCACGACCGTCATGGTCATCAGCTCGGACGTCTCGGGCGTGCTGAGCATCGCCGACCGAGTGGGCATGCTCCACGAAGGCGAGCTCGTCTTCGACGGCACCGCCGAGGAGGCGCGGGATTCCACGATCCCAGCCGTCCGGCAGTTCGTCCATGGTCTCGTGGAGGGGCCGCTGTGAGCGCTACCCCGAGCTCCGCGCGCCCGCTCCTGGCGATCCCGCGACGGATCGGCCTGGTGGTGATCGCGCTCGCGGACCAACTCGGCGGCGCGGGGATGCTTCTCGGCCAGGTCTTGGTCCGGCTTCGCCCGCGCCGCATCGATCGCTACGAGCTCTTTCGAAACCTCCACCGGATGGGCGTGCGCAGCCTGCCGATCATCGCCGCGACGGCGGCGTTCACCGGCGGCATCATGGTCATCCAGGCCGCACCTTTCGTCGAGAAGTACAACGCCAAGAACTTCGTCGGATGGGCCGCCACTTTCACGACCTTTCGGGAGCTGGGCCCATTGCTCATCGCGCTGATCTTCAACGGACGGGTCGGCGCGAACAATACCGCGGAGCTCGGCACCATGAAGGTGACCGACCAGGTCGACGCACTCAGGGCGCTCGCCATCGACCCTGTGGGCTACCTCGTCGTCCCGCGGGTCATCGCCATGGTGGTCATGATGGTCGCGCTCTGCGTCATCGGCGACGCCGTCGCTCTTGGTGGCGCCGTGCTCACGGCCGATCTCCTGCTCGACGTCGATCCCCGCATCTTCCTCTCCTCCGCCCTCGAGCGCCTCGACACCTGGGACTTCCTCGTCGGCCTGATCAAATCGCTCCTCTTTGGGCTGATGATCGCGCTCATGAGCTGTTACTACGGGCTGGCGACCCGCGGCGGCGCCCCCGGGGTCGGACGCGCCGTGAACGCCTCGGTGGTCGCCTCGGCCGCCGGTGTCTTCGTCGCCGACTACCTCTCAACCTTCGTGCTCGAGTGAGATGGCTGTCCCCTCGGCGACATCCAACAAACCCTCGTCGGTTCGGTCCCTGGACTGGGTGCAGCAGACAGCACGGCGACGAGCCCAAAAAAGGCCAAGGATTCTTGAGGTGAAAGGATGGCGGCAGAGGGTGTGCACAGACCGCGGAGCGGTGACGAGGGGCTTGAGATGCGCTCAGGCCTGACGCGATCGATCGCCGCGCTCTTCGAAGACGCCCATCAGCTCGGCTCGCTGTTTGGGCGCACGCTCTACTACCTCCTGCACGGCAAGCGAGAAAAAGGTTCCGTTGCGCGCATGATGTTCGAGGTTGGCAACAAGTCGCTCCTCTTCATGTGCGTGACGATGGGCTTCATCGGCGCCATCATCGCGTTCCAAACAGGGCTGCAGGCCAAGAAGCTGGTCCCCGACTTCTCGATGATCGGGGCGACCTACCTCAAGCTCCTCGTGCGCGATCTCGCCGCGAGCCTTGGCGCGCTCCCGCTGGCCACCCGCGTGGGCGCCGGGATCGCCGCAGAGCTCGGTTCGATGGTCGTTACCGAACAGGTCGACGCGCTGCGCATGTGCGCTGCCGACCCCGTTGACTACCTCGTCGTGCCCCGCTTCGTCGCGTCGGTGGTCATGGGCACGGTCGTGTTGATCATCGGGGGCTTCGTCGCCTACCTGGCTGGAATGGCCGTCGCGCAGATGGTCTTCGACGTAAACCCTCACACCTTCACGAATCTTTCCATGGTCACCACGGGGGACCTCACGCTGGGCCTGTTCAAATGCATCACCTACGGCGGTGCCATCGCGATCGTCAGCTCCCAGCGCGGCCTGGCCACCTTCGGCGGCTCCGAGGGTGTCGGTCACGCCACCACCGAGGCGGTCGTGGGCAGTTGCTTCGCGATCATCGTGCTGAACCTCATCATCAGCACCCTCGGCTACTTCTTCGTCCCGGCGCTCTGATGCCCATTCGCTTCGTGGACATCCACAAGTCCTTCGGCACCAAGGCGGTGCTCCGCGGCGTCTCCTTCGACGTCGCCGACGGCGAGTGCTTCTTCATCATCGGCGCCTCTGGGGTCGGCAAGAGCGTCCTCATCAAACACCTGATCGGCCTCCTCCGTCCCGATGCAGGCGACATCTTTCTCGGCGACGAGGAGGTCTCGCGACTCGAAGAAGAGGCGCTCTATCCGGTCCGCATGAAGTGCGCCATGGTCTTCCAGAACTCGACGCTCTTCGACTCGATGACGTGTGCGCAGAACGTCGCCCTGCCGCTTCGCAAGCACCGCGGCCTGTCCATGAAGAGCGCCCTGGCCGAGGCGAGACGGCGCCTGGAACAGGTCCGCATGGAGGGCTTCGCCGACGCCTACCCCGCCGAGATTGGGGATGGGATGCGCAAGCGCGTCGCCATCGCACGCGCGCTCACCCTGGAGCCTCAGTACGTCCTCTTCGACGAACCGACCACTTCCCTCGATCCGGTCAGTGCCAGGCGAACCGACGCGCTGATCCGTCGCCTCTGCGACGAGCTCGACGTAACGAGCATCGTCGTCAGCCACGACCTCACGTCCATCTTCTCGATCGCAGACCGAATCGCCATGTTGTACAAGGGCAACGTTCGAATGCTCGGCACCCCCGACGAGTTCCGAACCACCGACGACCCCGTCGTTCGCCAGTTCATCGAAGGCCGCGCGCAAGGACCGATGGAAGTATGAAGGGACTCAGTGTCGAGGTACGAGTCGGTCTGCTCATCCTTGTCGCCTTGGCGCTCTTGGGCGGCTTTGTCTTCGTGCTCGGCGGCGTCGAGCTCGGCGACCGGTACGACCTCTACGTGGACTTCGACCATCCGGGCAACGTGCAACCGGGAGCGCCGGTGAGCGTCGGCAGCATCCGCGTCGGAACGGTCGAAGAGATCACCTACATGGGCGGACGGCTGGACCCGCAGACCGGGCGGCGCCCGCTCATCCGCATGCGGCTGAGCCTCGACGCGAATGTTCAGGACACAATCCACGAGGACGCGCTCTTCTATGTCACCTCCCAGAGCATGCTCGGCGAGTCGGTGATCGCCGTCGACCCGGGCGACCCAGAAAAGCCTGCCCTCCAAGAAGGAGCCATCGTGGAGGGCGTCGACCCTCCCCGCCTCGATCTCGCGCTGGCGCTCGCCTACGAGCTCCTCGAGGGCCTCACCCGCTTCTTGCGAGAAAACCGCGAACAGCTCAGCGGGCTCCTCACGAGCGCGGCGAGCATGGTGCGTCAGATCGACGCGCTCCTGAGCGAGCACGACGACCGCCTCGACACGATCCTGGTCAACCTCGAACGAGCGACGGCGCAAACAAACGAGCTGCTCGAAGGCGGCAACGCGATCGTCAACGGCCCCCGGCTTCGTCGTTCGCTGACCAACCTCGATCGGACCCTCGCGGCGGTCGCCACTGACATCGGCCCATTATTGAGCGACGCACGAGAGCTGGCCCACGCCGCCGAAGAGACCTTCGGCCCCGACCAGCGCGAGCAGGTGCAGCGCGCCCTCGAGCATGCGGCCTCCCTGGCGACCGAAGCCGATTCCGCCGTGGCCGACGCGCGCGCCATCGTCGCGCACATCCGCGAAGGTCGCGGCTCCGTCGGCGCGTTCGTCATGGACGAAGAGGTCTACGACGATGTCCAGGAGCTGCTCCGGGATCTGAAGCACAACCCCTGGAAGTTCTTCTGGCGCGAGTAGCTCAGCC
>JALVDI010000056.1 GCA_027009115.1 Polyangiaceae bacterium
CCCTGCTGCCATTCCTGTCACGTCATGGAGACTCGGCCCTTCCTCGGCCCGTCGTTGCTGCATCGGCCGCGCCCTCGCGACCGCGGTCCATCGCGGCCGGTACTTCAGCGGACTGTTAGGCTCGTGGGCGTGGCCGTCTTGATCGCCGGGTGTGGTTACGTAGGTTCGACTCTGGCGCGGGCACTCCTCGCAGAGGGGGAGGCGGTGTACGGGCTGCGCCGCGACCCCTCGAAGCTTCCGCCGGGGGTCGTCCCGGTGGCTGCCGATCTCGGGGAGCTGCGCCAAGTGCGCGATGCCCTCGCGCCCCTGCTCCCCTCGATCGACCGGCTCGTGTACACGGCGTCTGCCGACGAGCGGAGCGAGGGGGCCTACCGCCGCGCCTACGTCGACGGCCTCGACCATCTCCTGCGCGTACTCGAAGACGCGCCGCTGCGGCGCGCGGTCTTCACCGCGAGCACCGCCGTCTACGGGCAGGCGGAGGGGTGGGTGGACGAGACCTCGCCGACCCAGCCGCGCGAGTTCACGGGGCGGATCCTCCTCGAAGGGGAGGCGCGTCTTCGTCAGGCTCCGTGCCCTGGCGTCTCCCTACGGCTGGGCGGCATCTACGGCCCCGGGCGCACGCGGCTGATCGCCCAGGTCGAGGCGGGGACGCTCGGGCGCGATCGCTGGACCAACCGGATCCACCGCGACGATTGCGCTGGAGCCCTGGCGGCCCTGCTCCGGATCGAGGAGCCGGCGCCGGTGTACGTCGGCGTCGACGACGCGCCGACTCCGCTCTCGGAGGTGGCGGATTTCGTCGCGGCCGAGCTAGGGGTGCCGCCTCCCTCGTGTCTCGGGCCACCGACGGGCAAACGTTGTCGCAACACCCGGCTGCGCGCTGTCTACCGCTTGCGTGTTCCCAGCTACCGTGAGGGGTACGGGCCGATGGTGCGCGGGTATCGCCTGGGCGCAGAGCCCGCGCGTTGACGGACAGGCGCGCGCAGAGCTGAGCTACAGACCACAGCACATCTCGAGGGCGATCGTCGATCGATCCGTAGACCTGGGGCGCATCCGCGAGCCGAAGGAATGCGGAGCATTCTCGAGGTGAGAGGATGGTGGCCAAGGGCGTGCGCAGGCCGCGGAGCGGCGAGATCTTGTGATGCGCTCCAGGGCCTCCGTGCCGTGGTCGGTGCGTCCGTCGCGCGTAGCTGGTACCGTGGTCGCGATGCGGCGACTGGGCATCGTGCTCTGCGTGGGGGCGCTGGCGTGCGCCAAGGGCGGCGACGGACCCGACGCCGGGGGAGGGCGCCTGGACGCCGGTCGCCGGGACACCGGTGGCCGGGACGCCGCGCGCCAGGACGCCGGTCGGGACGCCGGTCGGGACGCGGCCCCCGCCTGCGTCGACGACGAGGTCGGGGACACCTGCGCCGAGGCGGTCGACCTGGGCACCGTGGAGGTGGGCGGAATGGTGAGCACCGTCGGAAAGCTCCCGATGCTCACCGACAGCGACTGGTACAGCGTCCGCTTCCCGCCCGCGGACATGCCGGGAGCTCCCGGCGGCGGCACTCCCTCGGTCGTTCTCGAGGGGGACAGCACGATGGCCTTCCGCGTCGAGCTCGACTGCGGGAGCATGGCCGGCTGCGGGGAGGGCGCGCCCCGCGATCTGACGAGCTACACCTTCACCGACGATCCGCCCATCGGCACCGATCCGGTCGAACCTGGCGAGGAGCCCAACGACTACTCCACCCGGGACGTGCCGTGGCCGACGGTGCTCCACATCCGCGTGGCGCGTCGAGGGGGCCCCGTCGACTGCAGCGACTACACCCTGACCATCACGCGCTGAACCATCGCGGGCGAGCCCCCACAGGGTCGGAGCGACCCTCGACAGACGGTTCAGAGGAGCGCCCGTGCGTAACGACCACGCACCATGACCGGCTCTCCGTCGATGGCGACGTCGGGGCGTCGGCACAGCACGGGAATCGCCACGGAGCTGTTCCAGGCAGCGCCCGTGTGCTCGGGGCAGCTGTAACCGAGCACAAGGTGCACGCCGGGCATCTTCAGGTCCTGGAGGACCGCTCCGATGGGGGTGAGGACCTCGAGGTTCGTGCCGAAGGCGAGCTGACCGACGCGACGTCCTTCGGGGTGCTCGTCGAGCAGCGTGCCGAGGCGGGCTGCGTCAGGGCCGTCGGCGTCGACGAGGCGGCCGGCTCGGAACCGCAGGCGCCGCACCCGCAGGCGACTCCCATCGGGCGCCCACACACCACCGTCGGCCATCAGATCCCCCTCGACGCTCCCGGGGCAGGTCACGACTTCGCCCCCCGGGAGGTTCGTGAACCCCGGCGCCCGCAGCAGCCCGCTCCCGTTGTGCCAGCGGTTCGCTTCGGCAGTGCGCACGCGGAGCACCGCCTGAGGTCCGGTCACCAGATCGAGCTCCCGCGCGCTCGCCAGGCGTGCGCACAGTCGCTCACCGAGGGCATGGACCTCGGTGTAGTTCGCGCGCATGGACTGGCGCATCATCGCCTCGGTCACCCCAGCCATGTGGCCATGGCGCCGCGGGTGGTCGTGGGCGCACACGCGGCGCCGGAAGTTTGGGTCGAGCTCTCCCGGCCTCGACACCAGGATGCTTCCGGCCGCCTCGCAGAGCTGCAGATTCAGCCGCTCGATCAGGGAGGCCACCCGTGACTGGGCGGTGTCGACCACATAGCAGCGCGTGTCGAGGCCGAGCCGGTCAGCCGCGTCCAGAAGCGCCGCGCCGATGCTGCACGCGCCGGCCTCGACGATGAGGACGAAGCGGTCTCCGGCGACCAGGCCCAAGGCATGCTGCAAGGCGCTCTCGGCGCCGGCGGTCAAAGACGGGTCCGGCGGTATCCCACGCAGGTAGGTCTCGGCCTGCTGGCTCACCGTGATCGAATCGCGCCGCCGGCGCTCCGACGCCGTGGACGGGGAAGGGTCGGCGTCGAGCTCAGGGGCGCTGCCCATGATCCAAGCGTGCCCTGGTTCGGCGCTCCATGCGACCCCTGCGTGGGGGACAATCGTTGCGTATGCTCTCACCGATGCCGCGACCGGTCACTCACCGATATGAGGATCCCCTCGACGCCATCTGGCGAGGTACCGCTCGCGCTTTCGGGCTGCGCGTGGTGCGCTCCGCCGAAGTCTTCGCGTCCACCGACGGGCGCGGGACGCTGACCTTGGGCACACCGGCGACTCTCGACCCCGACGACTGCCTCGCTCAGATGATCTTTCACGAGCTTTGCCACGCCCTCGTTCAGGGCCCGGAGAGCTTCGAGCGGCCGGACTGGGGGCTCGACAACGCCACCGACCGGGACCTGGAGCGCGAGCATGCGTGCCTCCGAGTCCAGGCGAAGCTCGCGGGGCGTCACGGGTTGCGTGGGCTGCTCGCGCCCACGACCGAACACCGCGCCTACTACGACGCCCTCGGGCCGGATCCCCTCGCCGGCGACGCCCGCAGCGTGGAGCTCGCGCGCCGTGCGCTTGGTCGCTCCGAGCGACCCGATTGGGCGCCCCTGCACCGCGCCTTGCGAGCGACGGAGCAGATCGCTCGGCTCGTGGCCGAGGCAGGACCTGACGCGCAGTCGCTGTGGGCCCGCGTCAGCAGGGCCGAGCCAGCACGACCTTGAGGTAATCGCCTTCGGGGAAACACACGAGGCGAGGGTGATCCGCCGGCGCCGCGCCGCGCTCGAGGATCTGGAGCGTCTGCCGCGCCCGCTGGGCGCCGGCTCGCAAGGTGGCGAGGAAATCTTCGCCGTTCACGTGGCTCGAGCACGAGGCAGCGAGGTAGAGCCCGCCTTGGGCCAGGCGCCCGAGGCACGCCGCGTGGAGCTTCGCGTAGGCCTCCAAGGCTGCGGGCTTGCTTCGTTCGTTCGGCGCGAAGCTCGGCGGATCGGCCACGATCAGATCCCAGCGCCGGGTGTCGCGCGCAAGGAACGTGGGCGCGTCTTCGGCGACGGCGCGGTGCGTGTCCGGCAGCGCGTTCGCCTCCCAGGTCGCTTGCGCCATCGCCACCGCTGGCTGCGCCACGTCGACGGTCACGACCCGTGTCGCGCCCCCCAACCCCGCGGCCACGCTAAAACCTCCCGTGTAGCCATAGAGGTTGAGCACCCGTCGGCCCGCGGCGAGGGCCCGTACCCTTGCCCGCGACTCCCGGTGGTCCAGGAAGAGGCCTGTCTTCTGGCCCCGGTGAAGATCCGCCAACAGACGCATCCCACGCTCGCGCACCGCTACCCGCGGTGGCGGTTTCCGGCCTCGCCACAGCTCGACCTCCGCGCCCCGGCGGCGCTTCACCAGCACCCCGTCGGCATCCAGGCTCGCGGCGACCGCGTCCACCAGCCAGCGCAACCCGGCGACCGCCCCATCCAACCGGACCACGGCAAAGACTCCCTCATCGGTGCCGTAGCGGTCGACCACCACCCCCGGCGTTCGGTCGCCCTCGCCATGGAGCGCCCGCCAGGCTGTCGTGTCTCCGAGGGACAGCGCCTTTCGGAGGGCCGCCGCTCGTTGCATCCGTGCACGCACCAAGTCCGCGTCGAGGGGTTCCTCGCGGGTCGTCCACACCCTCAGGGCGATGGGGCCGCGATCGGCGATGCCTCGGGCGAGGAAGCACCCGCGCCGGTCGACGAGCGCCGCCACGCTCCCCGGCGGGGCCTCCCCTTCGACGGCGTCGCGGTAGACCCAGGGGTGGCCCTCTTGGATGGTTCGTTCGAGGGGCTTGCGGAGGCGAAGTTTGGGCTCGGCGGCCATCGCCGGCGACCTAGCAGGGCCCGGTGCGGGTCGCACCCGCGACGTTTGCGCCCCCGCCCCGATCTGGTATACCGCCGCCGCTCCCGAAGGGCGCCGGTCACCCCCTAGGTGGCCGAAATCACACACACCTCCCGGCTCAAACGGTCGGCCCGGTGCCTGGCTCCCGCCAGGTCGTCGATCGAAGGAGGTGAAGGCACAACCGACAAGGAGAACGAGCCATGCCTCAGACACAGCCTCGGATCCAAGAAGCGCCAGACCTCGCGGCCCTCGGCAGCCCCGACGTCGCCAGCGGTGACCTCCCCATCGGCCTGCGGGCCCTCATCGACGCCGGCGTCCACTTCGGCCACCAGACGAAGCGCTGGAACCCGCGCATGCGCCCGTACATCTACGGCGCCCGCAACGGCATCCACATCATCGATCTCGATCAGACGGCGCAGCTCTTCAAGAAGGCCTATCAGTTCGTGAGCGACGCCGTGTCGCGCGGCGGCCACGTGCTCTTCGTCGGCACCAAGCGGCAGGCGGCGGACGTCATCCAGGAAGAGGCCACCCGTGCCGGCCAGTTCTATGTGACGGGCCGCTGGCTCGGCGGGACACTGACGAATTTCCGTACGATCAAGCAGGGCATCGAGCGCCTTCGCGAGATCGAGCGCATGGACGAAGACGGAACGCTGATGCAGCTCCCGAAGAAGGAGGCGCTCGCGCTTCGACGCGAGGCGGCGAAGCTGCACAAGTTCCTGGGCG
>JALVDI010000057.1 GCA_027009115.1 Polyangiaceae bacterium
GGCGACGGTGCCGGGCCGTACCTCGGCATAGACTCGCGGCGTCGCCGGCGCCCGATGCACCTGCGGGACGGCATAGACACGCCGGTCGACCAGCCCGTCGAAGGCCGCCAGCATGGGCTCGAAGGGCTTGTCCCGAAGGGCCCCGAAGAGGAGCACGGTCCTCTTCGTCGGCAAGGTGCGCAGGTGGGCGGCGAGGGCGGCGCAGCCCTCGGGGTTGTGCGCGCAGTCGACCCACACCTCGGGGCGGCCCCGCGGCGAGGGCAGCCGCTCCAGGCGACCGGCCCAGCGCGTCCGCCGCAATCCTCGCCCGATCGCGGCGTCGTCCACCGCCCAGCCTCCCTCGCGCAGGCGCTCGATCGCCGCCACGGCGATCGCCGCGTTCTGCGCCTGGTGCGGACCGCGCAGTCCGAGCCGGTGCAGCGATTCGCGCTCACCGACACGAAGGCGAGCGCCGCCCACCTCGGCCACGCCGTCGAACTGCCGGCCGATGAGCCACGGGTCGCAGCCGCGGCGTCGCGCCATGCGGAGCAGGACCCGGCGGGCCGCCGGGTCGCGGGCGCCGATCACCGCTGGACGGCCCCGCCGCAGGATGCCCCCCTTCTCCCGCGCGATGGCGGCGACGGTGTCGCCGAGGATCTTCCGATGGTCCAGGCTGATGCTGGTGATCACGCTGAGGAGGGGCGCGTCGAGAACGTTCGTCGCGTCGAGGCGACCACCCAGCCCAACCTCGACGACACAGATATCGCAGCGATGGTCGCGGAACGCTTCGAAGGCCATGAGCGCCGTGTGCTCGAAGAACGTCAGCGGCGGCATCGCGGCGGCGGCCGCGCGTTGCCCCGTCAAGCGTTGGGCGACCTCCGCTTCGGACAAGGGTCGCCCGGCGATCCGCACCCGCTCCACGAAGCGATGCAGATGCGGCGAGGTGAACATCCCGGTGCGGTACCCCGCCTCCCGCAGGACCCGCTCGACCATTGCAGTCACGCTCCCCTTGCCGTTCGATCCCGCGACGTGCACCACGGACAGTCCGCGCTCGGGGTGACCACGATGGGCCAAACCTCCGCGCATCCGGTCGAGCTCGAGCCGCACACCGCGGGCCGAGAGCCCGTAGAGCCACTCGAGCGCCTCGACGTAGTCCACGGGGGTCAGCCGACGAGGTGCTCGAGAACGCGCGCGATGGTGGCGCGCATCTCACGGCGAGGAACGATGCGGTCGATCATGCCGTGTTCGAGGAGGTACTCCGCCCGCTGGAAGCCTTCGGGCAAAGTCTGTCGAATCGTCTGCTCGATCACCCGCGGCCCCGCGAAGCCGATCAAGGCGTTGGGTTCGGCCAGGTTCACGTCGCCGAGCAAGGCGAAGCTCGCCGCGACGCCGCCCGTGGTCGGGTGCAGGAGCACGCTGATGAACGGCGCGCCGGCTTCGCGCAGGCGCCCAAGGGCGGCGACGGTCTTGGCCATCTGCATGAGCGAGAGCACCCCCTCCTGCATGCGCGCGCCCCCCGAGCTGCTCAGGAGGATCACCGGCTCGCGGCGCTCGGCGCCACGCTCGAACAAGCGGGCGATCTTCTCCCCGACGACGGAGCCCATCGAGCCGCCCATGAAACGGAACATGAACGCGCCGAGCTGCACCGCTTTGCCGTTGAGAGCCCCTGCCCCGCTGAGGAAGGCGTCGGCGACGCCGGTCTTCTTGCGGGAGGCGACGAGCCGCGCCGCGTAGGGCTTGCTGTCGACGAAACCAAGAGGATCGACGGCGTGGAGCCCGGCGTCGTGCTCCTCCCAAGTGCCCGGATCGAGCAGGAGGTCGATCCATCCCTCGGCGCTCAGCCGGAAGTGGTGCCCGCAGGCGGGGCAGACCTCCAGGTTGGTGACGAACTCCTCCGCCTTCGCCGTCACGCCGCAGGCGTCGCAGCGCCGGAAGACGCCTTCGCCAAGGGTCCGCTTCGGCACGCCGTCGCCGGAGGCTTTGTTTCTGGTGAAGCCGTTCGCCATCTTGTCAGTCCAGAGGTCCGCTGCCCGGACATCCGCGCTCGCATGCCTCCCACCCGAGAGCGCGTCCCTGCGTGGCGCATCCGGCGTCAAAAACCCTCAAGTTCCCCTCGTGGCGCTGCATCCCCCCGGGGCATTCTCGCGACCGCGGTCCATCCGTCCACCGACTGCTAGCACGGGCCAGGGGGTCCGGTGAAGGAGACAGGCGACCAAAATTGAAGAGCCCGCGTCCTTGACATCGCCGGGGTTCGGGTTAGAAAGCGAGCCGCTGCGGACGTGGCGGAATTGGCAGACGCGCTGGATTAAGGATCCAGTGGGGCAACCCGTGGAGGTTCGACTCCTCTCGTCCGCACCGCACCGACCCGAGGGGGGCGCGATCGCGCTCCCCTCGCGTCGCTTTCGAGGAGAGCGATGGTCGACCTCCTGCAGAGCCCGCGGCTGCGCGCGGCCGGCTTCGTCCACGGCTTCACGCTCCGGACCGGCGGCATCAGCGCGGGGCCTTTCGCCACGGCGAACTTCGGCCGCGGCGTCGGCGACCGGACCGCGGCGGTCGAGGAGAACCACCGGCGCCTCGCGGCGACCTTGGGCTACGAGTGCCTCTTCGAGGTCCACCAAGTGCACGGCCGCCGGCTCCGTGTGGCCCGACCCCACGAAGACCCGGCCGAGGTGCGCCAGGAGGAGGCCGACGGCCTGGTCGCCACGCACCCGGGGCTGGCGGTCGGGGTGCGCGTGGCCGACTGCGTCCCGGTACTCCTCGCCGATCCGGACACGGGCGCGGTCGCGGCCGTCCACGCGGGCTGGCGAGGCGTGGAGGCGCGCATCGTCCCGGCGGCGGTCGAGCGCCTCGGCGGCGGCCCGCGCCTTCTGGCCGCCATCGGGCCACATATCCGCCAGGCACACTTCGAGGTCGGCCGCGAGGTCGCCGAGCGGCTCGTGGCCGTGGCCCACGGCGAAGACGTCGTGGCCTGCCACGGCGGCAAGCCCCACGTCTCCCTGGCACGCATCGTGCGCGCGCAGCTGCGAGCCGCCGGGGTCGACGACGAGCGCGTCGACGACGTGGGCGGCGGAACCTTCGCCGATCCCGTCCGCTTCTTCAGCTACCGCCGCGACGGAGGCCGCACCGGCCGGCACCTCGCGGTCGTCGTCTCCCGCTGAGCGCACCGAGGAGTGCGGCGACCTTGGCAGCCCGCCCCCATACCTCTCCGCGCGCCTTGTGGTTGAAAAGCACGCCCCTGCGCCTCGCAGTTCGTCAAGGTCGCCTCGCTGCGCGGCACCCCGCAGGGGCAGCCTCGCGATCGGTCACGGTCGATACGGGGGCGGACTGTTAGACCACGCTCATGAGCTGGGTGAGCCGAAGCACGAGCGTGGGGGACGCGAGCGCCCCATAGACCTGCACCTCGCCGCGGCGGCTGGCCTCGAAGACCTCGCGCGCAACGGTCCCTCGAGGATCCGGCAGGCCAAAGCGCGGCTCGATTTCGACCAAGGACATCCGCGTATGCCACTCGCTCGGCGCCCGGATCGTCACATCGGGGATGCCCACGATTCCGTCCAAGAGCGTGAGACGGCCGCGCTCGAACAAGAGCGTCACCGCGAGGCCAAGGTCCGACACCACGAGAGCGACGCGGCCAAGCATCCGCGCGAGGGCCCTCTTCTTCTCGGGGCGGTCGTCGATGTTCTGGCGGATGAGCTGCGCGAGCATCACGGCGAAGCCGTTGTCCTCCGCGCCGGGTGCAAGCTGGATCGCAGGTTCGCGCATCATTCGTCGAGGAAGCGGGTCGGGACCTTCGTGGCGCTGACGACGAGCGCGCGGGAGGACTCGACGAAGCGCAGCATGGTCGGCAGGTGGCCCTTCGTCATCTTGAGCTTCCCTTCCATCATCGCCTTGATGGGGTCGACCTCACCGCGAATGACCTGTTTCCACCGATCGTAGGGCGCCACGATCACGAACGGCGCCTCCTGGACCGCGTCCATGCCCTTGACGTAGCGGGTGCCGCGGCAGACGCCCTGGTCGACGTCGAGGATCATGCCCGTGTCCTCCTCGAGGCCGAGCTCCGGGTTGCGGGAGATCACCATCGCCACCGCCCCGTAGGTCCATGGCTTGCCATGCTTGCGGTAGTCCTCGTTGTCATTGACCGCGGCGGCGAACGCCTGGGTCCACTCCTCGGATGGAAACTCGTGGGCCATGGGCGGCGCATACCGCGCCCTCCTTCGAGGCGCCAGTGGGCTGGCGGGCTGGCGGTCCGCCGCCGCCTGGGGCACCCTGAGCCGCGATGGACGCGACGGTCGCCTGGGCGCTCTTCCTCGGGCTGGCCGTGGCAGCCCCGCTCCTGGGCCGCTTGCTCGACGATCGCGACCGGCGAAGGCCGCCGAACGAGCCACGTCGAACTTGACGACGCCCCCCCTCGCATGCCTCGATCGGGGCATGTTCAAGCAGGTCCTGCAGGAAGTCGTCGACAACACCGAAGGCGGCATCGCCGGCCTTCTCATGGGGTTCGATGGCATCCCCGTCGATCAGTACGTGCGGGACGAGGACGACATCGCCGTCGAGACGGTGGGCATGGAGTTCAGCGTCATCGTCAAGGGAGTCAAAGACGCCGCCGAGATGCTCGAAGCAGGCAAAGCCGAAGAGGTCGCGATCCGCGCCGAGCGTCTGACGACGGTCATCCGACTGCTCAACGACGAGTACTTCATCGCCGTCACCCTCAAGCCCTCCGGCAATTTCGGCAAGGCCCGCTTTCTCCTGCGTACCCGCGCGCCCAAGCTCTTGGCCGAGCTCGTCTGAATGCGCGTCCTGGTCCTGCACGGGCCCAACCTCAACCTCCTGGGGAGCCGCGAGCCCGCCATCTACGGGACGACCACCCTCCCCGAGATCGACCGTTCCCTCGCATCCCTTGGGGCCTCCCTCGGCGCGAGCGTCGAGTGCCGCCAGTCCAACCACGAGGGGGTGCTCCTCGACTGGGTACACCAAGCCGCCGAGTCCTTCGACGGTCTGCTCGTGAACTTCGGCGCCCTCAGCCACAGCTCCCTGGCCCTGGCCGATGCGCTGCGCGCCGTACCGCTCCCGTGCGTCGAGGTCCACCTCTCGAACATCCACGGCCGGGAACCCTTCCGGCAGCTGACCCACACGGGTGCCGCCGCGCTTGGGCTCGTCTCGGGCTTCGGTCCCGATAGCTACCTCCTCGGGCTGAGGGGTCTGGTGGACCACCTCGGCCGCCAGCGGTAGCCAGCCCGAGCCCGGGAACCACGACGAGGGACTTCCCTCCCGGCCGATCCTCGGCTACACCCCGCCTGCCCATGGATATCGATGTCGAACAGCTCCGCGAGCTGATGGCCGCCCTCCGGGAATTCGAGCTCGACGAGCTGGAGATCCGGTCGGGTGACGAGCGGATCACCCTTCGGCGTGGAGGCGCCTCGGCGACGGCCGTCGCCAGCATGGCGCCGATGGTGGCTCACGTCCCGTCGATGCCACCGCCGCCCGCGACGCCGA
>JALVDI010000058.1 GCA_027009115.1 Polyangiaceae bacterium
TCGGCCCCCGCCGCCAGAGCTTGGGGTCGCTCGCGGCGATTCTTCGCGCCGTCACCGGCATCGCGGACTGCTCGTGGCGAAAGAAGACACGCCGCTCCCGGCCGCGGTGGCAGTGGTGGGTGGATTGGCAAATCTCGGGGCGCGTCGCACGCTTTCACGGGAAGATGCGGGGCCAGGGCGCGTAGGACGAGGGCATGAGCCGAGTTGTTGTTTGCGCAGCGGCGTTGTTCCTGGGGGGGGCGACCGCGCCGTGCCTGGTTTTGGCGTGTACCTGTCCCCGGGTTCGGCCCGGGCCCGAACCGCTGGCGCGCGCGGACGTGGTCTTCTTAGGCCGAGTACTCGAGGCGCCTCCCGTTAGTGACGCGCCGCGGCCCCCGGTGACCTTCGAGGTTCTGGAGGTCTTCAAGGGAGAGCTGCCGCGGCAGGTGAGGGTCGACCCCGGGGGGACGACCTGCGGCATTCGCCGCTGGCGCAGAGGCGAGCAGTGGATCGTGTTCGCGACCCGCGACGGCGAAGGACTCCGCACCCGGCAGTGCACGGGGACAGCCCGCCTGGCGCGCCCGGGAAGGCCGCTGTCCGAGGAGGCCCGACGCACCCTGAGATCCCTCGGCCGCGGCCGCCCGCCGGCGAGCTCGGACCCCGGGCACTGAAGCGGAAGCCGACAAACGGGCCGTGGCGCTCGCCCATGGCCCCTTGCCCCGGGTGGGGTGGGCGGACGCGACCTTCACGATTCGCCCGAAGGGGGCGTTCCCGCTGACGTTGCCGCTCTTGTGCCTCGTCTTGGTGCCGGTGGGTGCTGCTGTGGAAGCGGCGCTTTCGTCGTTCTAACGGCAGGCCGCAGAGTGAGCTTCGGCGGCGCTGCCGGACGCGGGGGTCGTTTGGTGTCCGGCGCACCCTTGGGCATAGTCGCCCCATGAGCGCCCAGCAGACCTACGAAGTCATCGACGAGGACGCGGCGGCGCGGGCCACGTCTCCTCAGGAGCTCGCCTACGAGGTGCTCGTCGGGCTGAGCTCGAAGCCCAAGCGCTTGCCCTCGCGGTACTTCTACGACGATCGCGGAAGCGAGCTCTTCCAGGAGATCATGGCCTGCGAGGACTACTACCTCACGGACTGCGAGCGCGAGATCCTCCAGCGTCATGCGGGGGACGTCCTGGCGTCGATGGAGGGGGCCTTCGACCTCGTCGACCTCGGTGCCGGCGACGGCGCCAAGACACGGCTCCTGCTGCGTTACGCCGCGGACCGAGGCCTCGACGTGAGCTATGTGCCCATCGACATCTCCGAGGGAGCGATGGGGGCGCTCGTCGAGAGCGTCGCGCGCGACTTCCCCGGCATGGAAGTGCGGGGGCTCGTCGGGGAGTATGCCGGCGGCCTCCGCTGGCTCGCCAAGCACCGCGCGGGCCGGCCGAAGCTCGTGCTCTTTCTGGGTTCGAACATTGGCAACTTCGATCGCGCGCAGGCGCGGGGCTTCCTCAGCCGCATCTGGACGACGATGGGGCCCTCGGACCACCTCGTGATCGGCTTCGATCTCAAGAAAGACATCGAGCTCTTGCTCCGCGCCTACAACGACAGCGCCGGAATCACGGCGGCCTTCAACCTGAACCTCTTGACCCGCATCAACCGGGAGCTGGGGGCCAACTTCGACCTGAGCCGGTTTCGTCACTACGGCACCTACGACGTCCGCAGCGGCGCCATGGAGAGTTACCTCGTGAGCCTGGTCGACCAGGAGGTCCACATCGAACACTTGCGCCGTGGGTTCCTCTTTCGCGAGTGGGAACCCGTGCACACCGAGTACTCGTACAAGTACTTGCGCAGCGACGTGGACGCGCTGGCGCGCGACTCGGGGTTCGTCGTAGTGCACCGCTTCGGTGACCAGCATGGGTGGTTCATCGACGACGTCTGGAAGGTGGCGCCCTGACGCGCTCGCCCCGCCCGATTGCGGCTATTTTCGTGTGCGGCCGGCGTGCCCTTAAGCTCTCTGGGCATGCTCGAGAAGATCCGCGCGTTGACTGAGAATTCGTGGGCCCTGGGCGCGTCGATCCTCGTCGTGGGTTTGTTGGGCGCGAAGCTGGTCGCCTGGGTCGTCGAGCGCTGGCTGCTCGTGCTCACGCGCAAGACTGCCACCGACCTCGACGACCGCCTCGTGGGCGCCCTCCACCGTCCCCTCGTCGTCAGCACCGTGCTCTTGGCGTGCGGCGCCGCGGCCACGATCGTCCCCATCCCGGACCGGGCTGAGGCGGTCGTTCTCGCGATCCTGAAGACCGCAGCCATCGTGGTTTGGGCCAGCGCGAGCTTTGGCCTCGCCGGGACGCTGCTCGACGCTTTGAGCCGGCGCGGCTCCGGCAAGTCGATCCTCCAGCCGCGCACGCTGCCGTTCTTCGACATGGTGGGCAAAGCGGTGATCGTCAGCGCGGCCCTCTACTTCGGCTTTCTCGCCTGGGACATCGATCTGACGGCGTGGCTGGCTTCCGCGGGCATCGTCGGTATCGCCGTCGGCTTCGCCGCCAAGGACACGCTCTCGAACCTCTTCAGCGGCATCTTCATCGTCGCCGACGCGCCCTACAAGCTGGGTGACTACATCGTCCTCGACGACGGATTGCGAGGTCGCGTCACCTCCATCGGCATTCGCTCCACCCGCATCCTGACCCGCGACGACGTGGAGATCACCATCCCCAACTCGGTCATCGCGAGCTCCAAGATCGTCAACGAGGCCGGCGGACCGAGCGTTCATCACCGCGTCGGGGTTTTCGTGGACGCCGCCTACGGTGCGGACCTCGACCGCGTACACGAGGTGCTGCTCTCGGCGACTCACGGCGTCGCGCAAGTGTTGAGCTCGCCGGCGCCCCAGGTGCGTTTCCTCGAGTTCGGCGCGTCCGGCTTGAGCCACGCCGTCTACGTCTGGATCGCCGACGGGCACGAGCGCGAGCTCGTGGTGCATCTGTTGAACAGCCGCATCTACAAAGCGTTTGCCGAGGCGGGGCTCGAGATCCCCTTCAGCAAGCACGACATCTACATCAAGGAGCAGCCGGGCCGCGCTGCCGCTTGACAGGGCTTCCGCTGCGCCAACGCTTGCGGCATGACCGTCGAGATCTGGCACAACCCGCGCTGCAGCAAGTCACGGGCGACGTTGGCGTTGCTCCGCGAGCACGGCATCGAACCGAAGGTGAGGCTCTACCTCGAGGACCCCCCGACCCGCGAGGAGCTGGAGGAAGTGCTTGCGCTGCTCGGCAGAAAGCCGAGCGAGCTCGTCCGTCGCAAGGAGGCGGCGTTCCGCGAGCGCGGCCTCGACGCATCGAGCTCCGAGGATGCGATCCTCGACGCGATGGTCGCGGAGCCACGCCTCATCGAACGCCCCATCGTCCTCGCGGGCGATGCGGCGGTCGTCGGCCGGCCACCGGAGAACGTGCGGAAGCTCTTGCGCTGAGCTTTTGCCCCGCGTCGGGCAGCGGCGAGAGCGCCGTCGCTGAGTGCGTGCCCGGAGGCGGAGACGATCGCGGATGCCCCCGCCTCCGGGTTCAGCGCTTTGGGGTCCGAGACCGAAGGGGCGCGAAGGCGAGGCTAGCCAGGCCTCGACTCCGCAGGGTGACGACGAGAGCGAGCACGGCGAGCCAGCTGCCGCGCTCCGGCCGGGGCCCTGCATCGCAGGTCAGCGGCACGGTTTGCTCGGGTGTGGGCGCGGCGGCCGCGCCATAGAGCGCCACGATTCCCTGCTCGTCGTCGGTGTCGAGGGTTCGTGGTGAGACTTGCCCGGGGAGGAGGAGCGGCCACATGGTGGCCTCGGGCACTTCCGATTCGTCGAGACCGAGGACGTGGCCGAGCTCGTGGGTCAGCACCGATGGGAGGTCGAAACGGTCCGTCGCTGGCGCCGCTTCGTCGAGGACGCCGAAGGTTCGCGTGCCGTTGATGAGGACGTCGGTGTCGCGGAGCTCGCCGGTGTTCGGGTCGAAAGTGCTGACGGTCACCGCGAGGCGATCGCCGTACGTTTCGGCCGGCCATTCGCTCAAGACGTGGACACTGCTCAGCCCGTCGTGAGGATCGGGGGCCGGAGGGCCTCCGGCCACCAGCCGCACGGGCGGGGCCCCGCCGATGTGGCGCCAGGCATCCGCGGCGATGAGCAGCGAGTCCCACAGCGCGTCCGCGTCGACCGTGCCGACGGCTTCGGCGTAGGGGACGTGCAGGGCCACGTCGCCTCGGGTCCACCGCACGAAGGTCCCCTCGGCGGGTTCCTTCAGCTCGTAGGCACGCGCGGGAGCGGCGGCCAGCGCCCCCACCATGAAGGCCCATGCATGCAACCAATACGTCCACCGCTTCCGCGCGTTGCCCACGCCGAGCTGCATTGCAGAGGCTGTGCCGGGATATTTTTCCAAGGGTTTTCGGTGGCTTGTGCGTGGGCGGTGGTCGCATGGACCGTCCCCGCGGTCGGCCGGACCACGGGCTCGGCGAGCTGCCCAAGGGGCGAGAGCTCACGGCGCCAGTTGTAATCAGACGATTGATTAGTTATGCCCTTGCCGTGGCTCGTCCGGTCAACGCAGACGCCGCCGCCACGCGCCGGCGGATTCTGGAGAGTGCGACGCAGCTCTTCTCGGAGCGCGGCGAGGCCGGTTCCGTTCGGGAGATCGCGAGGTCGGCCGGGGTCAGCCTCGCGATGGTCCACCACTACTTTGGCAGCAAGGACGGGCTTTACGGCGCCTGCGTGGACGCGATGTATGCGGAGCTGGCGGAGCTGCGGGGGCACTTGATGGGAGCCTTGGGCCGCGCAGCGGCGCCGACGGAGCTCTTCGAGCGGGCGGTCCGCGAGGGCTTTCGCTTCGCCTGCGCCCACCGGCCCGCCATGCGCCTGATGATGCGCGGGGTGGTCTCGCGCGGGGCCATCGACGCCGCCCGGGTGGACGAGTTCTTGGTGCCCTTTCTGGAGCAGGCCTCCACGATGCTCAGCCCCCTGACCGGGCGCGAGCCTGGCGCGCTCCGGCTCCCTCTTCAGAGTCTCGTGTTCCTCACTGGCCGCTACGCGATCGCGGAGGCAGGTGAGCTCATGCTCATCACGGGCATGGACGACCCCGACGCGGCGCTCGCGGCGGTCGAGGAGCATCTCGTTGCTTCCGCCTTTGCCCTGCTCGGCCTTGCGCGCTGAGCCCAACCCGAGGTCCCATGTTTCACCCGCCCCAGCCCACCCCCGAGATGCTCACCTCGCCGCCGCAGGCGGCCGTCACCGAGGAGGACCGGCGACGGGCGCGCTCCCTGCCGCTCGGCACGCGCTTCACCCTTGGCGATCGGATCACCCCGGTGCAGCAGGCGTTCCTGGACGAGCACGGCTTTCTCGTCTTCGCGTCGGTCGCTACGCCCGAGGAGGTCGAGCGGATCCTCGCCGAGATCGACCTCATCGAGGAGCGATGGCTCTCCGAGGGACGCACGCAGGTCCACGGCATCCCGATCTTCATCGGCAAGGATCCGGACGGGCGCCGG
>JALVDI010000059.1 GCA_027009115.1 Polyangiaceae bacterium
CGTCGAGTGCGAGACCAACGGCTTCTGCATCGACTCGTGGCCGAGCGGCGGCTACTGCAGCAAGTTCCGCTGCGACCTCGGCGGCGGCGACGACGCCTGCGCGGGGGACGGCAAGTGCCAGGAGCGTGGCCTGGGCATCGCGCTGTGCATGCAGGGCTGCACCGTCGGCACCGGCACGGGCGTCGACGCGACGGACCCGACCACCTGGCTCGTCGCCGAGGGCGGCTGTCGGGACGGCTACACCTGCTTCTGGGACGGCGAGTCCGGCGCGGGCGTCGCCAACAACGGCTCCTGCGTCTCGGGCGAGTTCAACGAGGTGACGACGCCGAACGTGGGTGGCCCCTGCATGGAGGACGTCGACTGCTGGTCTCCCTTCGGCCGCGGCGCGTGCATCAAGGCTGTCTCCGAGGACGGGAGCCCGTCGGGCTTCGAGGGCGGTTACTGCATCATCCGGGACTGCCTCGCGCCCGGGCTGCCGGACGGCATCTGCGGCGACGGGGCCACCTGCGTCGGAGGCTTCGACCGGGACGATCCGACGTTTGCACTCTGCCTCGGCGAGTGCACGACACCCGAGGACTGCCGCGACGGCTACGGCTGCATCGAGGTCGCGGCGGGCACCAAGGCGTGCTTCCCATCCTGCGGGAGCGACGACGACTGCAAGGCGAGCCAGCGGTGCGAGATCCCGGACGGCGCGATGTTCGGCAACTGCGTCGACCGCTGAGGAGACGCCCCGACTGAAGACGGCCTCGACCCTTGTGGGTCGGGGCCGTTTTCGTGGGGCGTCGTGCCTTGCCTGAGAAGTCGCGATCGCCTAGAGCAAGGGCCTTCCCTGGGAGATCGCTATGTTTCTCTTCATCAAGTCGAATTCGCGTATCGTCAGCCGCAGCAAGACCAACCGCCTGAAGGCCAAGAAGAAGGCGAAGAACCGCCGCCGCGTCAACGGCATGCGACGGCGCGCTCTCGGGCGGCGGCTCGGCAAGGCCTGAGCCTCAGGCTCCCTCATGGAGCACAAACAGATCTTCGTCGTCAGCGACTCGACCGGCGAGACGGCCGAGCGCGTCGTGCGTGCGGCGCTGCTGCAGTTCCCGGACCATCGCGTCCGAGTGCGCCTCTACACGCGTGTCCGCGACCGGGAGGCCGTCGGCGGCGTCATGGACCGGGCGCAGGAATGCGGCGCGATGGTGGTGTTCACCTTGGTCCGCCCGGAGCTGCGGGACTACATGTTCGAGCAGGGCCGCGAGCGTGGGGTCGAGACCGTGGACGTCATCGGATCGCTGATCCACAAGGTCGGCAACTTCCTGGAGGCGGACCCCCTCAACATCCCGACGGCGCAGATGTCGCTGAGCGAGGAGTACTTCCGACGGGTCGAAGCGATCGAGTTCGCGGTCAAGAGCGACGACGGCAAGGAGCCGCGCAACCTGCGCAAGGCCGACCTCGTGCTCACGGGGGTGAGCCGGACGAGCAAGACGCCCCTGTCGACCTACCTCGCGGGTCGAGGCCTCAAGGTCGCCAATGTGCCGCTGGTGCTCGGCGTCGAGCCTCCGAAGGAGCTCTACGAGGTGCCGCCGCAGAAGGTCGTCGCGCTGACCATCGAGGTCGACCTGCTGCTCGAGATCCGCAAGCAACGGTTGGTGCAGCTCGGCATGCCGCCGGACGCCAACTACGGGCTGCGCGAGCACGTCCGCGCGGAGCTCGAGTTCGCGCACGAGATCTTCCGCGCGCACCCCGAGTGGATGATCGTCAACGTCAGCAACCGCGCGATCGAGGAGACGGCCACGATCATTCTCGAGGCCTACAAGGAGCGGCAGGAGAACGAGAGCATGCTGCCCCCGCGCGTGCTCTGAGTCGGTCCGGTCCTCATCCCCGCCCCTTGCTGCGAGCCGCCCAAGGCAGCGAGCGGTCCGCTTCGCGGATCGATGGCTCGGCTCGGTGGCTGCGCCGACCCATGGCGGACGCTGCCGAGGGCCGCGCTTGGCGAAACCGCACGGAGGGTTCGTGGGGTCGATGTGCCGGGCGTGAGGCGCGGGCTCAGTCTCGATTGGTGTAGGTGTCCGAGACGGTCGTGACGAACTGGCCAAGGATGCCGTCGGCCACCCGCAGCCGGCGGCTCAGCTCACGGGCAATGTTCATCAGGAGCAGCGAGTAGGCCTTCAGGTCTCGCCGATACAGGAGCTTTTCGACGTGCTCCGCCGTAATGCGCACGAGCATGGTCGGGGCCACAGCCCGGACCGTGGCCGAGCGCGGCTGAACGTCGAGGATCGACATCTCGCCGAACCAGTCCCCCGGACCGAAGAGAGCGACGCGAAATTCTCCGCCTTTGGGACCGCGCTTGACCACCTCGAGTTCGCCGCCAATGACGACGAACATCTCCGCCGAGGTGTCGCCTTCCTCGACCACGGTCGCGCCGATCGGCACCGTGGCGGTCGGTAGCTCGCGGGCCAGCAGGGCGAGGGTCTCCTCGTCGAGGCCCCCGAAGAGGCCGATGTCTCGGAGCATGGCGGCGCTGATTCGAGGCCCTGGGCGTTCGTCGCTCATGGTCCTGTGCTACCACAATCGGCGCCTGCGGGCGCTCCCAGCGGTTGCGGGCCCGTGGAAATGCACGAGGGAGGCCGGTATCCTGGCAGGGCGGTCGCCACCGAGCGTCGCCTGCCTCGCCTGGAGAACCTCGTGCCCCTACGTGGGCCAGCCCTCGATCTGCCGCGGCCTTTTGGGCCCTACACGTTGCTTCGGCGCCTCGCGGTGGGCGGCATGGCGGAGGTCTACGTGGCCAAGACTCGGGGCATCGGCGGCTTCGAGAAGCTGGTGGCGATCAAGCTGATCCATCCGCGCTTCTCGGAGGACGAGCACTTCGTGCAGATGCTCGTCGAGGAGGCCAAGCTCTCGGTCCTGCTCACCCACGCGAACATCGGCCAGACCTTCGACCTGGGCCGTATCGAAGGCGGCCCCTACTTCATCGTCATGGAGTACATCGAGGGGGCCGACGCCTACAAGCTGCAACAGCGCCTCGCCAAGGAGGGCGGGCAGCTTCCCCTCGACATCGCTGCTTTCATCGTGGCCGAGGTCTGTCAGGGGCTCGACTACGCGCACCGCAAGAGCGACGTGAGGGGCGCGCCGCTCCACATCGTTCACCGGGACATCTCGCCGCAGAACGTGCTCATCAGTTTTTCCGGCGAGGTGAAGATCGTCGACTTCGGGATCGCGAAGGCGGCGATGCGGGGGGGCGAGACGGACGTCGGCGTCATCAAAGGCAAGTACTACTACATGTCCCCGGAGCAGGCGTGGGCCGACCCCGTCGATCATCGGAGCGACATTTTCAGCACCGGCGTCGTGCTCCACGAATTGCTGACGGGCGAGATGCTCTACCAGGGCAGCAACCTCCCCGAGCTTCTGGACCGCGTGCGCAAAGCGGACATCGCGCCGCCGTCGCGGCGACGCCCCGAGGTCCCCCCGGAGCTGGACGCCATCGTCATGAAGGCCCTGGCGAGGCACCCTTCGGAGCGGTACCGCTCGGCCCACGCCTTCGCGCAGGCGCTGACGCAGTTCCTTCACAAGACGAGCCCGGGGTTCACGCCCGCGCGCCTCGCCACGCTGATGAGCCGGCTCTTCGCCGGCGAGCTGTTGGAGACACGAGGCGAGCAGCCTCTGGCTGCGTCGAAGAAGGTTCCGTCGGGCCCCAGGGCCCGCGAGGCGACGGGTTCCCTCGAGGCGATGAGGCCTGAAGAGTATCGCCCGGACGTGACCAAGAGCGTGATCTTCGACCTGCGGGAGTTTGACGACGAGCGTACCCGCGACGAGAAGAGGAGGCGGCGGCCCGCGGCCATCGAGGTCGACGAGGCGGACGCGACCGACGAGGATCAGACCATCGTTCAAGCATCGCATGCGAGCTGGGCGGACGAGGCCACGGAGGTTACGCCGGAGGTGCTTCGGGCGACGCCGCACGGGGAGGCGGCCGCGCCCTCGGGGACGGAGGAGGAGCCGTGGGGCGACGCCACCATGGTCGACGATGCGGAGAACCTCATGGGTCGGATGCGCGAGGCCCTCGCGCGGGAGGTTGCCGTCCGCAACAAGAGCCGGGCTGCGATCGGGTCCGCCGGCGTGGCGCCTCCGGCTGCGATGGGGTCGGCGCCGCCCACCGCCGGCGCTGGGCGGGCTGCCCCGCCGGCCCGCCGGCCTCCTCCGCCGCCGGCTGGGGCCGAACCCCGGGCCGCCTGGGAGGAGCTTGACCTCGTACCGCTGGACGGTCCCGGGGCGCCGCGCGGCCTCGCGGCGGCCGAGCTCCTCTCCGGCGGACGGGACGATCGATGGGCAGGTGTTCCGTCCTGGGCCCGGTGGGTGGCTCTGGGCTTGGCCCTCACGGCCTTGGGGCTGCTCGTGCTCCTGCTGCGGGCGCTCTGACCGGCGGTGGATCGACGCCGAGCTCGAGGTTGTCGATGAGGCGCGTTGCACCCAGGTGTGCGGCGACCAGCACAGTCGCGCGTTCGAGGAGGCCCTCCCCGGGAGCGAGGCTTTCCGGGTGCACCACCTCGACGTAGTCGATGCGGTCGAAGGCCTCGGCGACCGGGGCGCGAGCGACGCGGCGCAGGGTGTCGGCGTCCCGCTCCCCCGCGCGCCAGGCCTCGTCGGCGGCAGCGAGGCCCCGCGCGATGCCGAGGGCGCGGCGCCGCTCGTCGGGCCCGAGGTACCGGTTCCGAGAGGAGAGAGCGAGGCCGTCGGCTTCTCGGACCACGGGGTGACCGATCACCTCGACCGGGAAGCCGAGATCCTCCACCATCCGCTGGATCGTCAGCAGTTGCTGGTAGTCCTTTCGTCCGAAGATGGCGACGCAGGGGCCGGCGAGGAGAAAGAGCTTGGCCACCACCGTGGTGACACCTCGGAAGTGGCCCGGACGAAAGTGGCCTTCGAGGGTCTCGGTGAGGGAGGTCACCTCGACGTGGGACTGAAAGCCCGGCGGGTACATCGCACCCGGCTCGGGCACGAAGACCGCGTCCGCGCCGCGTTCGCGGCAGGCGATGAGATCGGCTTCGAGGGTGCGTGGGTAGCGGTCCAGGTCCTCGCCCTCGCCGAACTGGAGCGGGTTGACGAAGATCGTCACGACCCGAAACGAGGCCCCCTCCGCCGCTGCGCGATCGACGAGGGCCAAGTGGCCCTCGTGGAGGGCGCCCATGGTTGGGATCAGCCCGACCCGAGCCCCGTGCCGGCGGGCCTCGTCGCAGGCGCTCCGTAGGCCTGCGACGTTGCGCAGGACCTCCATCTCAGCTCTGAGGCCCGTAGCTGCGGGCGGCCTGGATGGGGACGACCGCGCCGGCATCTTCAGGGGGGCCGCCGGGGCGTCGCTCGCCGCCGCCGAAGGAGTGCTCTTGGGATGGGAAGACGCCGGCCCGAACCTCCTCGCAGTAGCGGGAGATGGCAGCGACGCCGTCCTCGAAGAACTCCGCGTAGCGCTTGACGAACTTGGGCCGCAGATCCGGCGTGAGGCCGAGGAGATCGTAGCCGACGAGGACTTGTCCATCGCAGGCGGGACCGGCGCCGATGCCGATGGTGGGGATGTCGACGGCTTCGGTGATGCGGGCGGCGAGGGGCGAGGGGATCCCTTCGAGGACGAGGGCGAAAGCGCCGGCCTGGGCGACGGCCCGGGCGTCGGCGAGCACCCGTTCGGCGGCGTCCGCGCTCTTGCCCTGGACGCGGAACCCACCCATGGCGTGGACGCTTTGAGGTGTCAGCCCGACGTGGCCGACCACCGGGATGCCGGCGTCCACGATGCGTCGGATCGTCGGCGCCGCCTGGATGCCTCCCTCCAGCTTGACCGAGTGGGCGCCGCCTTCGGCGAGGAAACGGCCGGCGTTGCGCAAGGCCTCCTCGGGGCTGACCTGGTGACTGAGGAAGGGCATGTCACCGACCACGTGAGCGCGGCGCCTGCCGCGCGCGACGGCTCGGCAGTGGTAGATCACCTCGTCGACGGTGACCGGCAGGGTCGTGTCGAGCCCCTGGACGACCATGCCCAAGGAGTCGCCGACGAGGATCATGTCGACCCCCGCGTCGTCCAGCATGCGCGCGAAGGTCGCGTCGTAGGCTGTGACCATGGTGATGCGTTCGCCGCGGGTCTTCATGCGGCGAAGGCGCGGAACGGTGACGGGGCGGGCGCGGCCGCCAGGAGTATGGGCCATGGGCTGTCTCGCCTTCGAGTCGCGGCCGAGCTCACTCTCGGTCCACGCCGTCCAGCTCGACCGGAGCCTACCATGGCCGCGGCCCGAACGCAGCCCGCGGCGCGTCACTCCTCTTCGGCTTCGCCCCCCGCCTTGCCGACCTCGCCGACGTCTTCTTCGCTGCCTTCGGTGGCGCGCAGGAGCGCGTCGACGGTTCGGCTCAGCTCCGCGTCCGGTTCGTCCGAGTTCGACAGAAGCGTCTGGGCACGCTTGAGCAAGCGCCTCGCTTCGCTGTCCAGCCCCAGCTCGTGCAGAAGCCGTCCGGCCTCCTTGTAGTAGAGCGGATGATTGGCCCGGTCCGAGCCTCGGGCGAGCTGGGCGTAGAGGTCGGCGGCGCGTTCGAGCTTCCCTTGTTGCTCGTGGAGCTCGGCGAGCTTGCGGGCGCTCCGGGGCGGGAAGTCGAGGATCTGGCGCGCGGTCATGAACGAGATCACCGCTTCGAGCTGAGCGATTGCTTCTTTGTCCCGCCCCGCGAGCGCGTACGCATGGCCGAGCTCCTGCATCAGCATCCAGTCCGGGCGCATCTCGTCCATGAGGCTCGCGCCGGCTTCCAGCACGCCGATGGCTTCGTCCACGTGCCCGGTGTCGCGCAGGAAGATCCCCATCGCGAGGTACGGTCGGTGATCTTCGTCGAACTCTTCGACGGCGCGCTCATAGAAGGCCATCGCCTCCTCGAATTCCTCGTCCTCGTGCGCGATGCGTGCGAGCTCGATGTACGCCGCCAGCAGGGGCTGGCCCACCTCGTCTTCGGCGAGGCTCTCGACGAACTCGATCAGCGCCTCGCGGCCGCCTTCGCGGTCGTCGGTGAGGAGCCGAGCGCGGCCGACCTCGAGCCAGAGGTAGCGCGGTGCCTCGGCCTCCTCCAGGACGCTCTCGAGGAGCGGTCGCGCCTCTTCTGGGCGCCCGTCATGGAGGGCGAGGAGCGCTCGTTCGAAGGCCTCGCCGTAGGCCTCGTACTCTTCGGCTTGCGGCCGCTCCCAGCTGCCGCTGATCAGCACCCAGCGCTCTTCGTCGCTCACCTCGCTGGAATCGGCCGCGCGCTCCACGGCGTCCTCCGCTTCGAGCCCATCGATCACGGCCTGGACCGCCGCCTGCGCCGCAGCTCCGCGGGCCACCTCGAGGGCTCCGTCGAGTTCTTGCCTGGCGAGCTCCGTGTCCCCTTGCGCCAGGAGGCGCTTGGCCTCCTCCAAGCGCTCGAGGGCCATGGCGTCGCAGCACTCGGCGATGCGGTCGGAGATGGTGTCGCGAAGAGCGCCGTCGGCGCGATCCAGGGCCTTGTCGAGCTCGAGCTTTGCGCTCCCAAAGTCCCCGGCCTCCATGAGCGCTGTGGCGCGGTCCACGCGCTCTTGCGGCGAGCGTCCCCCGAAGAGCTTGCCCAGCAGTCCCATCAGCTTTGGCCTTTCTTTTGAAGTCGCTGTTTGGCGGCGGTCTTGAGCGCGTTGGGGATGCCGCGGCTGCGCGATAGGGCCTTGAGATCGTTGGCCCGGAGGTGTCCCAAGAACTTGAGCGCGATGCCGACGGGGGTTTTGGGGTTGAACAGGAGCGCGCGCTTGATCTCGTAGCTGCGCACCCACTCCTTGCGGTTGCCAATGTAGCGAAGGATGTCTTCGCCGACTTCCTTGCTGTGGGCGATGCCTGCCGCCTCGGCCATGGTCATCGAAGGTGAGGAGATGGCGGCGAACGACACGAGCTTGTTCGGGTCCCGCACGAGGATCGAGCGTGCCGCGGCGTCGCCGACGATCGTGAGGCGCAGCTTCTCGGCGGTGTTCATCTCGCGGATCCGGAAGCTCAGCGGCTTGAACTTGGCCTTGATCTCTTCGCTCTTGTCGACCTTGTCGATCTCGACGGCGAGCTCGTCGTGGTCTTCGTTGAGCGCCTCGGTGAAAGCCAGATCGCTCGGGAGCGGCTCCTCCGTCGGCTCCGCGATGAGCTGCCCCATGATCGCCTCGACGTGCGCCTGAAAAGCTGGGATGCCATGCAGCTCGACGCCGTTGCGGGCGCAGAGCTCGACCAGCCGGTCCGCCGTCGACATGCGCGTGTTCTTATTTTTGTAGAGGGCCTCGACGATCGCCGGCGCCGCCAAGAGTCGCTGCTGGTTGACCGCGATGATCTCCGACAGCCGCTCGCTGCAGGTCCGGGCGATCCGCACGATGGTCTCGTCGGGGGTGGCCGCCGACTGGACGAGGCGCTCGAGGACGTCCTCGCGGTCCTCGAAGTGCACCGCGAGCGCCGCCGCCACCGAGGGGTGCAGCTTCCCCTCGACGGCGGGCAGGAGCACGGCATCGGGTAGCGCGCTCAGGGCATCGCGCGCTGTCTGGGCCACGTCCGGATCCGCGTCCGCCGCGAGCTGGGCGAGCAAGGTCACCAAGTCCGCTCCCTTGACAGGGACCAGCCCCTTGGCGGCCATCGCCTTGGCGGGTTTGGGCGCGGCCGGGTTCGCGAACCGACGGATGCTCTCGGGGAGCTCCTCGACGGGGAGCGGCAGCGGCGGCGGCGATTCCATGCCGATGACCTATCGACCTGAGCGCGCGGGCGTCAAGCGCCCCGGAAGGTCGGCTCGCGCTTCTCGAGCAGGGCGGCCATCCCTTCGCGGGCGTCGTCGGTCATCAAGGTCTCGGCCTGGATAGGGGCTTCGAGGCGCGCCGCTCGTGCCGGTGCCCAGTCCAGAGCTCGGTACATCCCCTCTTTGATGGCCCGGACGGCCAAGGGCGCGCACCGGGCGATCTCGTCGGCGAGGGCGCGAGCCCGAGGGAGCACCTCGCCGGCGGCCACCGCCTCGCTGACCAGGCCGATCCGCTCGGCCTCCGCTCCGTCGATCAGCCGCCCCGTGAACAGGAGCTCGGCGGCGCGTGAAACCCCCACGAGGCGCGGGAGCAGGTAGGTGATGCCCATGCCTGCGCCCAGCCCGAGGCGGGCGAAGTTGGCTCCGTACTTCGCCTCGCGGTTCGCGATCCGGAGATCGGTCATGAGCGCCAGGCCAAAGCCCCCGCCGACGGCGTGGCCGTTGAGCGCGCCGATCACCGGCACGGGGATTTCCGCGACAGCGAGGAAGGGGCGGTACATCGCGAACGAGCGTTCGTGAGGGAGGGCCGCGTCGCCGTGCTGAACGGCGGCCTTGAAGTCCGCGCCGGCGCTGAAGCAGCGCCCCTCACCCCGGATCAGTACGCAGCGCGCCTCCCGGTCCTCCCGCGCCGACGCCACGGCCGTGGCGAAGGCCGTGAGCAGCTCCGGGGTCATGCTGTTCCGGTTGTCGGGCCGGTCGAGGACGATCTCGCCGACCCATCCGTGCCGCTCGTAGCGCACCGCGGGCAGTTCGTTCATGTCCGCTGCCATGCCTTCGGGGGAGGGCGAGCGCAAGCCTGAGCGCTGTGAGTTGGCTCACCTATTCCGGCTCGCTCCGTCGACTCCCGTCGGCTACCGGAGGTGGGCTCGGGGGGGCTGTGTCATACTTTTTCCTTCACGGCGGGTCCGCCCGCAGCGGGGAGCTAGGTGAAGACTTCTTGGCTTGGAATTGGGGCCGTCGCCTTCGTGGCGCTCGGCTGCGGCGACGACACGACGCCGGCGCGGGACGGGGGGCTGGACAGCGCGATGCGCGACACGGCCATGCCCGATACCTTCGTCGAGCCCGAGTGCGAGACGGCGAGCGATTGCGACGACGGCGTCGCGTGCACCCGCGAGATCTGCGACGATCGCGGCATCTGCCAGTTCATCGTGGACCGCGCGAGCTGCGATGACGGCATCTTCTGCAATGGGCTCGAGATCTGCGATCCGATCGAAGGATGCCGTCCGGGTCCCATCGAGACGTGCAGTGACGGCGATGTATGCACCATCGACGCCTGCGATGAGGAGGCGAAGCTGTGCCGGCGCTCGCCCCGCGATTTCGACGAAGACGGGGAAGCCGACTGGTTCTGTGAGGGCGGCACCGATTGCGACGACCGAGACCCGGGGCGCGGGAGCACCATCGCCGAGGTTTGCGACGACGAGATCGACAACGACTGCGACGAGCAGGTCGACGAGGCGGACTGCGGCCGGCCGCGCCACGACGTCTGCGAGGACGCGCTGGACGTGAGCGGAGGTGGCTTCTTCGAGCTCTCCAGCGAGGGGGCCTCGCCGGACTACGCGATCGAGTGCGCGCCCTCCGGCCGGCGGGACCTGGTGCTCACGTTCACCCTCGACGAGCCCAAGAGCGTCACCGTGCGGGCGGAGGGGCGCTCGCTCACCTACGTGGCGTTGCGGACCGCCTGCGACGACAGGAGCTCGGAGCAGCAATGCGCCGGGGGGTTCCCCGGGCAGATCCGGGCGCGTTCCCTCGATCCGGGCACCTACTTCGTTCTGGTGGCGGACATCGGCGGTGATCTGGGGATCGAGGTCCTCATCGACGATCCGGTGCCCCCGCCGGCGAACGAGCGCTGCGACGCGCCCCTCGATGTGAGCGCCGGCGGCTCCTTCGCCGGGACGTTCGTGGATGTGGCCGACGATTTGTCGACGAGCTGCGGCTCTGGGGGGGCGCCCGACCTGACCTACGTGTTCACGACCACCGAGGAGCGGGACGTGCTCTTGTCGGCGCTGACGGCCTCGGGGGATTCGCTCGGTTTGTCCGTGGGCACCGCTTGCGGCGACCCGGCGACCGAGCTGCGGTGTGTTCGGGGTGCGCCCGCGGGGCTACGTCTGCACCAGCTTCCGGCAGGGACCTACTACGTCGTGGTCGAGGGCTCTTCGTCTCGGGAGGCGGACTTCACCCTGGACGTCTCCTTCGAGGCTCCCACGCCCGCGCCGATGGGCGACAACTGCGCCAACCCCATCCCCATCGCGCCGGGGGACGAGGTGACGGGGTCCCTGGCCGACAAACAGGACGACCTGGCCATCAGCTGCGGCTTCTTCTTCCGCGACGTCGTTTACGAATTGAACTTGAGCGAGCGGAGCGATGTGACCGTCGAGGCGGACGCGGGCGGCGACTTCATGTACGCCTCGATCCGCTCCGCCTGCACCGATGAGGCGACCCAGCTGCGCTGCGTGTCGGGAAACCCCGCACGCGCTCGTCTGCGCAGCTTGGCGGCTGGGACGTACTACATCATCGCTGAGAGCTTCAGCGGTACGGGCTACACGCTTCGGGTGGACGCCTCGCCCCCGACGGTGCCTGTCGAGGTGAGCGGCAACTCCACCTGCGCTACGGCTCACCGGATCCCCGCCACTGGAGGGCTCTTCCACGGCGACACGGGGCCGCTGCTCAACGACTACGAGACGCGCAGCTGCGGCGCCATGGCGCGTTCGCACGATGCGGCGTTCGAGCTCACGCTCACCGAGCGCAAGCGCGTCGTCGCCAGCACGGAGGGTTCGGCGTACGACACCGTGCTGCATCGGCACGCGGGGGCGTGCGCTTCCGGGGGCGAGGCGGCGTGCGACGACGACGGCGGAGAGCTGTCCTCGAGCCTGCTCGACGAGGAGCTCGACCCGGGGACCTACTATTACATCGTGGATGGCTGGGGCGCCTCCAACAACGGAGAGTACTTCTTCGAAGTGCTCGTGACCGATCCCTGACACACTCGGAGTCTCTCGATGAGAAGCGCGCTCGTTTTTCTCTTGGCGGCTGGGGCTTGCACCGTCGGCGAGCCTCGCCCGCTGCCCATGTCGGGTTTCGACGCGGGGGGGCGTGACGCCGGCCTCGACGCGCTCGTCGACGCCGGGTCGCTGGGATGCGTCGAGGGTTCCACGCTCGACATGCCCTGCGCCAGCGACGAGCAGTGTCAGGACGGTTGCTTCTGCAACGGGACCGAGTCTTGCGGCGACGACGGCTTCTGCAAGCCGGGGT
This sequence comes from Polyangiaceae bacterium, assembly GCA_027009115.1. Lineage (GTDB taxonomy): Bacteria > Myxococcota_A > Polyangia > Polyangiales > Houyiibacteriaceae > JALVDI01. The sequence continues at coordinate 12,013 of JALVDI010000059.1, forward strand.
CGCGAACCTGCGATGACGGTGTCGATTGCACCATGGACTCCTGCGACGAAGAGATGGACCGCTGCGTCGCCATGCCCGACGACGAGGTCTGCAGCGATGGGGACGCCTGCAATGGCGCCGAGTTCTGCGATCTGGCGCTTGGGTGCAGGGCCGCTTCGCCGCTTTACTGCAACGACGAGGACTCCTGCACCGTCGACTCCTGCGACCCTGCCGTCGGCTGCGTCTTCTCGCCTCGGGATCTCGACGGAGACGGTTTTGCCTCTGGAGCATGCGGCGGCGACGACTGCGACGACGACCCGCGTTTCGGTCGCGACATCTACCCGGGGGCACCGGAGGATTGTCACAACCGTCGCGACGACAACTGCGACGGCGCGCGGGACTTCAACGATCGGAGCTGTACGCCGGACAACGACGACTGCGGGACCGCGGAGATCATCGAAGGGCCCGGCACCTACTCCGGCGCGACCCGGAGTTTGAGCGACGACTACGCGCTGGGCTGCAAGGCGACAGGTTACGACGCCGTCTTCCGTTTCACCCTCGCCGAGACACAGGACGTGCGCGTGACGGCGAGCGGTGGCCCGGGGACCGCCGTGGCGATTCGTCGTTTCAGTGAGTGTGCCGCGGGGCCCGATTTGGCCTGCAACGACTTCTCCCCAGCGACCGTGCTCAGCCGCAGCCTGCCTCCCGGCGACTACGCGATCGTCGTCAAGCAGACCACGATGGGCGTCTTCGACCTCAACGTGCGCTTCGAGCCCCCGACGGTGGCGCCGCCGGTCGATCGCTGCGATGGGACGACCCTCGACGCGAGCGCGGGCGGCACGTTCACGGGCATGTTCCTCGAGGTCGAGGACGACTACGAGCTGTCCTGTCAGAGTCAGGCGCGCCGGGACGCGGCCTACCGGCTCGTGCTCACGGAGCCCAAGGACGTGCTGATCAACGCGCGTACGACCGGGAGCGGCTTCACCTCGACCTACGTCTCCCTCGTGACGGATTGCGCGGACGACGCGACGACCGTCCAGTGTCGTTCGGGCTCCAGCTCCGGGGCCGAGATCCGGCGTCGGGAGCTCGCCCCCGGCACGTACTACATCCTCATCGAAAGCAGCCGGTCGGACGCCGCGAGCTGGACCATGGACGTCAGCCTTAGCGATCCGGCGCCGCGAGAGCCCGGCGATGCTTGCAGCACTGCCCTCGACATCACGGGTGGACCGCAGACAGCCACGATTCAGCCGGTGGCCGAGCTCGACGCGGGCGCTTCGTGCGGGAGCAGCTCGAGCTTTGCCCGGGACCTCCTGTTCACCTTCACCCTCGCCGAGACTCGGGATGTGGATCTGACGGTGACCAGCCCGAGCTCCTTCAGCACGGCGGTGGCTCTGGCCACGGAGTGTGGCGTGAGCGGTACGGAGCTGCGCTGCCGCAGCGGCTCGTCGTCGGCGATGCAGACCTTCCGTAGCCTTCCACCGGGGACTTACTTCGTCGTCGTGCAGACGACCCTGAGCAGTGGCACCGTCACCGCCCAAATCGAGACGCGGCCGCCCACTCCGATCCCGCCCAACGACATTTGCTCGGGCGCTATCGATATTTCCGGGGGTTATTTCAATCGCGACACCCTCTCGGGTTTCGAGGATGACACGACGACCTGCCGCACCGGCTACCCGGACGCCTTCTACACGTTCACCCTCTCGCGTCGAAGCCGGGCGAGCATCACGGTGACCCCTGCGACGGGGTTCGCCAGCTATGTCGTGGCGCTCCGCGACGGCTGTGGCGCGTCCCGGGACCTGGAGTGTCGCTCCGGGAACCCGGCGGCCATCGCCACCGACCTCGACCCTGGGACGTATGTCCTCGTCGTCGAGGCGCCCGCGGGTTCGGCGGGGGACTTCGACCTGGCGGCTTCCTTCTTCCCGCTCTGAGCTTCCTTCTTCCGCTCTGAAGCCGCCGGTCCTCGGGGCGACCTTGCCGATTTGTTGCCGAGTTCGGGGGCATCCCGTTATCCGGGAGGTATGCCTTCGGACGACGACAAGGTGGTGCGACCCTTCCCGTTCTTCCGCGCCGGCGCCCAGTCGAGCGGCGTGAGCCGTCCGATCCTCGTCTTCGAGGACGTGTACAAGTACTTCCGCCGCGACCGGCCCACGCTGCGGGGCGTGAACCTGACGATCGAGCGGGGGGAATTCGCGTTCGTCACGGGGCCGAGCGGGGCCGGCAAGAGCACCCTGCTACAGCTCGTGTATCGAAAGCACACCGTGGACGGTGGCCGGATCCTCTTCTGCGGGCGGGACATCGCGCGGCTCAAGGAACGGAGCATCCCGTTTCTTCGACGCAACCTGGGCATCGTGTTCCAGGACTTCAAGATCGTGAAGCACTGGACCGTCTTCGAGAACGTCGCCGTTGCTCTGGAGATCTTGTCGATGCCCAAGCGTCTCGTCCGTTCGCGCGTCGCGGAGGCGCTCGAGAGGGTGGGGCTGGCCGGCCGCGGTGAGGACCGGACCGAGGCCCTGTCGGGAGGCGAGCAGCAGCGCGTGGCGGTGGCGCGCGCGATCGTCACCGAGCCGGCCTTGATCCTTGCAGACGAGCCGACCGGGAACCTGGATCCGCACCTCGCCATCGACATCCTCACGCTCTTCGAAGAGATCAACGCGACAGGCACCACGGTGCTCTTCGCGACGCACGACCACTCGCTCATCTCCAAGCGCGACCATCGCATCATCGGGATCGACGATGGGCGGGTGGTTGAAGCACGGACGGGGCTTCGGAGCTGGGCGGATGCCGTGGGGCCCGAAGGAGGTCGCGGGACCTCGGGGTCCAGCGGTCTGCACGTGGTCGCGGGCTGAGGCGGGCGCGCCTGTACGGGAGGAGACGAATGGATCTGAAGACGCTGGTAGCGCGAGCGAAACGAGGGCTCCGGGAGGAGCTCCGCCTCTATTTGGTGGCGGTGTCGAGCCTCAGCGTGGCCTTTCTTTGTGTGGGAGGCGCGCTCCTCGCTGTCTCCAACCTCGATCAGATGGCGGCCCGCTGGGGTCAGAGCGGTCGGATCAGCGTTTACCTGCGCGACTCCGTGGCTGCCGCCGACGTGCGGCAGCTTCGGACTGTGCTGGAGGGGCTCCCCGAGGTCGCCCAGGTCGAGGAGCTGAGCTCGGAGGACGCGCGGGCGCTCTTCCTGGAGCAGGCGGACGTGTCGGCGGACCTCGGCCGGCTCCCCGTCGAGGTTTTCCCGGCCTCTCTCGAGGTAAGTCTCCGCGCCGGCACGCCCGTGCAGCGCATCGACGCGATCGGCGAGCGTCTTGCTCGCTTGCGGGCCGTCGAGGATGTCGAGACCTACCGCGGATGGTTCGGGCGCCTCGACGCACTCATCGGCGCCGGTCGGACGGTCGCGGGGCTGCTGACGCTGCTCGTCGGCCTCTGCGTCTTGGCCGTCATCGGGAACACCATCCGGCTGGCGGTGGCGAGGCGCCGTGAGGAGATCGAGGTGATGAAGCTCTGTGGCGCGACCGACGGATTCGTGCGCGGTCCCTTCGTTCTGGAGGGGATGTTCCAGGGCTTCGCATCGGCCCTCGTCGCGGTCGTGGTGCTGTTTTTCGCGTACCTGGCGCTCCGTGGACACGTGGACTCGTCCATCGCGTCCCTGACGGGCATGCGCACGGTGTTCCTGCGCCCGTGGGCGCTCGTCTCCTTGGTCGTGGGCGGTGCCATCGTCGGAGCGCTCGGCAGTGCCCTCTCCTTGCGACGCTACCTGGCGGTGTGACCGTGCGGACTGCGTCTTTCGCCGTGCTCCTCGTCGCGCTGGTGGCGCCCGTGGCCGCGCAGCCGGGTGTCTTCCTCGGGCAGCCTGCGGGCCTCGGCCAATCCGCGGGCCTCGGCCAGCCCGTCGCCGGCCCCCTCGAGGATCTGAGCCGGCAGATCGCGGCTCGCGAGGAAAAGATCCGTCAGGCCGGCGAGGAGAAGGCGCGTCTCGAGATCGAGATCGCCGAGCTCGTTGCGCGTACCGAAGCTGCCCAGGAGGAGCTGCGCCGGCGCGCGCGAGCCCTCTACCGGATGCGGCGGGCGGGCATGCTCCCCATCGCCGGTGGGTTCGATGCCCTGCTGAGCCACCTCAGTCGGCTCGAGCGCCTCGAACGCATGGTGCGCAGCGACCTCTCGGCGATCGCGTTTCTGCGGAGCCGGCGGCAGGCCCTGCGCGGTGAGGTGGCCCGCAAAGAAGAGGAGGCGAGCGAGGCGCGCCGCGAGCTGGCTCAGCTGCAGCAGCGCAAGCAAACGCTCGAGCAGCAGCTCTGGGCCCAGCGCACCTACGCTGGTCTCTTCGACCCGGCGTATGCGCCGCGGCTGCCGGTGACGGTGCCCGGCGGGCGTCCCGCGCCGGCCCCGGCGGTGCCGTCCTACGGCCTCACGGTGCGGGGCGCCGAGCCGACTTCGGGGTTTGCGCAGCTCCGAGGGCGGCTGCGGCTACCCGTAGCCGGGGGCGCCGTCCGCGAAGCCCAGCGCGAGGATGGCCGGGGCCTCGAGTTCGTCAGCCCGGGGGCGTCGGTCGTTGCCGCCGCGGATGGGCGGGTGGCGTTCAGTCAGCGCTACGGCGGTTACGGGACCCTCGTGATCCTCGACCACGGCGACGACTACTACACGCTCTACGGCGGGCTGGTGCAGACCCCGCTCGTGCCCGGCGAGTGGGTGGGGGAGGGCGCCCGCGTCGGCGTTCTCGGCAGCCAGCCGCTCTTTTTTGCTGTGAAGCGAGGCACCCGAAGCCTCGACGCCCGGAGCTGGGTCGGTCTGTAGAGGCAGGCCGCCCGGAGGCGGCCCGGCCTGCTCACTGGAACATCCCGTAGCTGCGCAGGTGCGCCAGCACGTTTTCGAGATCCTCGTCGCTGATCTGGTCGGGCCCGAAGGCGGGCATCCGGTCCTCGCCGTGGCGGATGAGCGCGCGGATCTCCGCCGGCGAGTCGGTTCGGCCGTGCAGGTCCGGCCCGACCCCTGCGCTCCCGCCAGGGTGGCAGCCTGCGCAGAAGTTGGCGAAGACCTCGGCGCCTGCTGCAGGGTCCCCGGTGATGGGGCCCTCGAAAGTCGAGAGGTCCTCCCCGCCGGCGCTTCCCTCTCCTTCAGTGCCGCTCTCCGAGCCGCCACAAGCGACCGCGAGGCCGAAGAGGCCCAGCAGGATCGAGCCAAAGATGCGTCGCATTCGTCTTCCTCCGTTGGATGTCGAGCGCCGACGGGCGCTCAAGCGCGGG
>JALVDI010000060.1 GCA_027009115.1 Polyangiaceae bacterium
CGGCAAATGCGTCCGGACGGCGCCTCGGCGAGAGCAGGCCCGCGAGTCCGCGGCGCAGCCAGCCCAACCACCACGTGTCCCGGACGAGCGCGACGACCAAGCCCACCGCCAGCCCCAAAAGCCAGCCCAAAGGAAGGTGAAGGGCCAGTAGGGCAGCGGCGGCTCGGGCCAGGTCTCCCGCCGCCGCGTCGGGCGCCCGCACCGCCATGGTCACCCCCTCGGCGACGGTGGCCAGCACGGCCGCGAGCAGGCCGGCCGTCGCCTGCTCCTCGACGGGCGCGAGCAGCTTGGCGTGCCAAACGCGGGGTCGCCGTACCATCCGGAGCAGTGGTTAGCACGTTCCTCCCAGCGTTCGCGCCCTGAGCTTCGTCCCGCTCTGGGGGCGCTCGCTCTGGTACGCCGCCCCAAGGGGTGCTACGGGGGCGCCATGGCGTGGTGGCCCCGTCTGAGGGAGTACCTCACCCTGCGCGCGGCGACGGTGGAGGCCGAGCGGCGGGATCCGAACAGCCGTGCCCGCGCCCGCCGCGCGCTGGCTCTAGCCAAACAGCGGCGGGCCGCCGCCGAGGCCCTGTGGGCGAGCGGCCACTCCGCGGAGGGGCTGCGGCTCATGCGCCAGGCCCTCACCGCCGCCCTGGAGGCGGCCGCCGCCCTGCGAACGAGCGCCCACGCCCCCCCGGCCGAGCCCGGCCCCGAGGGGGCCCCTTCGGGACCTCCACCCGAGCCGGACGAAGCAGCCGAAGCCGCGGAGCACGAGCAGGGGGGATCCCACCGGCCGGACCCCGCGGCCTGGGCCGAGCTGACGGAGCGCGGCGTGAAGGAGGCCCGCCTGGCGGAGCTGCGGGAGGCCGCCGCCCTCGAGCGGACACCCGAGCTCGACGACGACGTGAGCGCGGCCGACGCCCGGGCCTTCCACCGGCTGAGCGAGGCGACGGCCCTGGTCGCCCGGACCCTCGCGAACGCCACCCGCACCCCGGCGGAGCTCCGGCGGCTGCGGCGCCGCCGCTGGGCAGGACTCGCCGGGGCCCTCCTCGCCGTGGCCGCACTGGGGGCCTTGAAGATCCAGGAGGCCATCCAGGAGGCCAACGCCCCCTGGATCGGCCGGTACTACCCGGGGCTCGACTTCCAGGGAACCCCCGAGCTGCGGGGCGACCTCCGCCTCGCCTTCGACTGGGGCCCCGGCGCGCCCATGCCCGGCCTTCCCACCGATCGCTTCACGGTCCGTTGGGATAGCTGCCTCGTCCTCGACGCCGACGACACGGTGAGCTTCGCGGTCCGCTCGGACGACGGCCATCGCCTCTACGTCGACGACGAGCTCGTCCTGGACCACTGGAGCCCTCAGCCCGCCCGCTGGGCCTCCGAGCGCCGCACCCTGACCGCGGGGCCGCACCATGTCCGACTCGAGTACTTCGAACAGGGCGGCAACGCCCGCGTCGCCCTCCGCCTCGAAGGCGCCTCCGGCGACCTCCAAGCCAAGCTGCAACGCCCGACGGCCCCCGACGGCGGTTGCCGCTGAGCCCCCGGCCGGCGTTCGGCGCGCCACTGTTGCAAGGCCCCAGGGCCGGAACTATGGTCCCCGAAACGGCGAGTGAGGCCTGTATTCTCTATGTCTGACAACGACGACAAACTCGACTTCGACGACGAGCTCCCGGTTCTCCCGATCCGCAACGCCGTCCTCTTCCCCGGCGCGGTGGCACCTTTCGACGTCGGCCGCGAAAAATCGGTGGCGCTCGTGGAGGACATCGAGAACCTGAGCCAGCCGGTCATCGCGATCTTCCCGCAGCGCGACCCGACGACCGACGACCCCGGCCGAGAAGACCTCTACCCGGTGGGGGTCGCCGCGCGCGTCCTCAAGGCTCTCAAGCACAGCTCGGGGAACTACAGCTTGATCCTCCAGGGGCTCGTGCGCGTCCGCATGGAGAGCTTCAGCGACGACGGGCCGTACCTGCGCTGCCGGGTGTCGAAGCTCGAAGAGCCCAAGGCCGACGACGTCGAGGCCGAAGCCCTCGCGATGAGCCTGCGAGACATCGCCAAGCAGGTCATCCAGCTCATGCCCGAGCTGCCCCGGGAGGCCAGCTCCCTCATCGACTCGATCCAGGAACCCGGGCAGCTGGCGGACCTGGTCGCCGCCAACCTCGACGCCCCGGTCGACGAGAAGGCCGAGCTGCTGGAAACCATCGACGCCAAGGATCGCATCCGCAAGGTGCTCCGGCTGCTCACGCGGCAGCTCGAGATCCTGAAAATGCGTGAGCGCATCAACTCCCAGATCAAGGAGGAGATGGGCAAGAACCAGCGAGAGTACGTCCTGCGCCAGCAGCTCAAGGCCATCAAGGAGGAGCTCGGCGAGGAGGACGGAGACTCCGGCGACCTCGACGTCCTCGAGGAGCGAATCGCGAAGGCGAACCTCCCCAAGGAGGCCGACAAGGTCGCGCGCAAGCAGCTCAAGCGTCTTCGATCGATGCAGGTCGGCTCCGCCGAGTACACCGTGGTCCGGACCTACATCGACTGGATCCTGGACATCCCCTGGCACCGGGAGACCACCGACAACCTCGACATCGCGGCGGTCCGAAAGGTCCTCGACGAGGATCACTCGGGCCTCGAGAAGGTAAAGAAGCGCATCGTCGAGTACCTGGCGGTCCGCAAGCTCAAGAAGGACAAGAAGGGCCCCATCCTTTGCCTCATCGGCCCCCCTGGCGTCGGCAAGACCTCCCTCGGTCGCAGCGTCGCCCGGGCTCTCGGGCGCAAGTTTCACCGCATCAGCCTTGGCGGCGTGCACGACGAGGCGGCCATCCGTGGTCACCGCCGCACCTACGTCGGCGCCCTCCCCGGCCAGGTCATCCAGGGCATGAAGAAGGCAGGAACGATCAACCCGATCTTCATGCTCGACGAGATCGACAAGGTCGGCCGGGACTTCCGCGGAGATCCCGCGGCGGCCTTGTTGGAGGTCCTCGACCCCGAGCAGAACGACACCTTCGTCGACCACTATCTCGAGATCCCTTACGACCTGTCGAAGGTGATGTTCATCGCCACCGCGAATGTGGGCGATACGATCCCGGCGCCGCTCCGCGACCGCATGGAGATCATCCAGATCCCCGGCTACACCCGCCGCGAGAAGCTCGACATCGCCAAGCACCACCTCGTGCCCAAGCAGATCGAGGAGCACGGCCTTCGCCCCGACCAGATCACGATCACCGACGAGGCCCTCGAGGGCATCATCGAGAGCTACACCCGCGAGGCGGGCGTGCGAACCCTCGAGCGTAAGATTGCAGCCGTCGTCCGCGGCGTCGCGGTGAAGGTCGCCGAAGGCAACCCGGGGCCGTTCACCGTCGCCACGAAGGAGGACCTCAAGGAGTACCTCGGGCCTCCGCGTTTTACGAGCGAGGTCGCCGAACGCACGAGCGAGACGGGCGTCGCCACGGGCCTGGCCTGGACCTCGGTGGGCGGCGAGATCCTCTTCATCGAGGCGACCCGGATGCACGGCACCGGCAAGCTCCAGCTCACCGGCCAGCTCGGCGACGTCATGAAGGAATCGGCGCAGGCGGCGATGAGCTACGTGCGCACCCGCTCGAAGGACTTTGGGCTCCCCGAGGATTTCCTCGAAAAGAGCGACATCCACATCCACATCCCCGCCGGCGCCATGCCGAAAGACGGCCCGAGCGCGGGCGTGACCATGATGACCGCCCTCGTCTCGCTCCTGACGGGCATCAACGTCCGGCACGATGTGGCGATGACGGGCGAGATCACCTTGCGCGGGCGCGTGCTGCCCGTCGGCGGCATCAAGGAGAAGATCCTCGCGGCGCACCGCGCGGGCATCAAGCGCGTGATCCTGCCCGAACGCAACACCGCCGACCTCGAGGAGGTCCCCGACGAGGTGCGCTCGGAGATGGAATTCGTGCCCGTCAAGAAGATGGACGAGGTGCTGGCCAACGCGCTGACGGAGCCCGACGCCCTGAAGCTCCAGCTCTCCGACGAGAACGAGGGCACCAAGTCCGAGACCGAGCCCAAAGCGCAGCCCGCGCCATGATCCCCGCGAGTCGGGCGACGAAGGCTGGGGCTCCCGCCCCCGGAGCGCGACGGTGAGCGCCGAGCGCCCGGTGGTCGCCGTCTTCGGCGCGGGCTCCTGGGGCACCGCGCTCGCCAAGCACCTGGCCGAACAGGGCTACGAGACTCGGCTGTGGGCGCGGCGTCCCGAACAGGTCGAGGCGATTGACCGCACCCGCCGCAACCCGAGCTACCTCAAGGACATCGAGCTCCCTCCCTCCCTCCGGGCGACGGCGGACCTCGAAGACGCGGCCCAAGACGCCACCCTCGCGGTCGTCGTGGTCCCGACGCCGGCCAACCGGCCTCTGCTCCAGCGGCTGGTGCCGCTGCTGTCCGACGTGCCCGTCGTGAGCGCCACCAAGGGTATCGAGCAGGGCACCCTCGCGCTCGTCTCGCAGATCTTCGAGGACTGCTTCCCACCCGAACAGCACGGGATGCTCACCTACCTCGGAGGCCCCTCCTTCGCCAGGGAGGTCGCCCTCGGCGTCCCCACCGCGGTGACCTTGGCGGGCAAGAACGAGGCGGTGAGGCGGCGCGTTCAGCACTCCTTCAACACCGAACGCTTCCGCGTCTACACCACCGACGACGTCATCGGCGTCGAGGTGGGCGGAGCTCTGAAGAACGTCGTCGCGATCGCCGCCGGAATCGCCGACGGGATGGGCCTCGGCCACAACACGCGCGCGGCGCTCATCACCCGTGGGCTCGCCGAGCTCAGCCGCCTCGCATTGCGCCTTGGCGCCCACCCGCTGACGATGGCGGGCCTCGCCGGCATGGGCGACCTCGTGCTCACGTGCACCGGCGACCTGAGCCGGAACCGGCGCGTAGGGATCGGCTTGGGCCAGGGCAAGAAGCTGCCCCAGATCCTCGACGAGCTCGGCATGGTCGCCGAGGGCGTCAAGACCGCCGACAGCGCCCATCAGCTCGCGCGAAAGCTCGGCGTCGAGATGCCCATCACCGACGAGGTCTACGCCGTCCTCTACGAGGACAAGCCCCCGGCCGAAGCGCTCCGCGCCCTGATGACACGTCCCCTCAAGGAGGAGCGGGACTAGCTAGATCTACCGGGCGGTGCCGCGGTGGCAGCGTACGCCCTCGTAGCGATCGGCGTACGCGCGGCAAACGTCGCTATCGACGAGCCAGCCAAGGCCCTCCACGGCCCGGGGCTCGAGCGCCAGGCATGACGTCCCCCGCCGCAACTCGGAACGGTGGTCGCAATAGTACAAGGTGGAGCGGGAGGAACACACGCCGAAGGGCCGGCGCTCGTCGACGCCGATGCAGGACTGGGGCCCGTCCTCGCCGTCCGGGCAGCGGCCGCAGGGGCCGCCGCAAAAGCGCGGGTCGGGGCAGGTCTCGGCGGGCGGCGGGGAGCGCCACGGCAGCCCCGAGGAGCCGACGCAGACG
>JALVDI010000061.1 GCA_027009115.1 Polyangiaceae bacterium
GGAGGCCGCCCCGTGATCGACGGCTGGCTCGAAGCCCCCCTGCTGGTGTGCGTCGGTCCGGGAGGCGTGGGCAAGACGACGACGGCAGCCGCGCTGGCGCTGCGGGCCGCGCGCCGCGGGAAGCGAGCGCTCGTACTCACGATCGATCCCGCCAAGCGCCTCGCGGATGCCCTAGGCCTCGATGGACTGGACGACGCCATCCACCGCACCCCCATCGACGGGGACAAAGGCGAAGGAGCCCTCGGCGCAGCCATGCTCGACACGAAAGCGAGCTACGACGCGCTCATCGCACGCATCGCGAGCGCCGAACAGCAAGTGGAGATCCTCGGCAACCGCGTCTACGCAGCGTTCAGCCGAACCCTCGCCCGAAGCCACGCCTACATTGCCGCCGAGCGACTCTACGACGTGCTCGCCTCCGGACAGTGGGACTTGGTCGTGCTCGACACGCCGCCCACCCGGAGCGCCCTCGACATCCTTGACGCACCCAGCCATCTCTCCCAGTTCCTCGACAGCCGGGTGCTGCGCTACCTCCTCGAAGACCGGGCGCAAGGCCGAACGCCGTCTCTCGCAACCCTGGCGAACATGGGAAGCGCTGCCGCGCTTCGGCTCCTCGAGCGCCTGGCCGGCGAGAGCATCGTCGGCGAACTGCTCGCGTTCTTCGCGGTGCTGTCCTCGCTCCGCGAGGGGTTCCACGAGCGGGCCATGGCAGTCCAGGCCCGCCTGGTCGACCCTCGTACGTGCTTTGTGCTCGTCGCCTCTGCCTCGCCCGCGAGTCTGGACGACGCCGCACATCTCGCCCGCGAACTGAGCCGCCGCGGTTCGCCACTGGCGGGCGTGCTGTTCAACCGCGCATACATCCCCGAACCCTTCGTCGGTGGCCCCCTGCGACCGCCCCAGGGAGCGCCGCCCGCCGACGCCCTGCGGGCCAAGCTCCGCTCGCTTCGGGCTGAGCTCTACCGGGCACAAGAGGCCACCTTCGAACGGGCCCTGCGCTTTTCCTCCGAAGTCGCGCCGGGAGCGACGGCCCTCGCCGTCGCGGAACGCGAAGACGACCTGCGCAGCCTCGACGATCTCGACGCAATGCTCGACGACGTGCGCGTGCTCGACGCAGCGGCGCTTGGGATCGACCCGTGAGGACGATCCTCCACATCGACATGGACGCCTTCTTCGCGTCCGTCGAACAGCGCGATGATCCAGCCCTGCGCGGGCGCCCAGTGCTCGTCGGCGCGAACTCACCTCGGGGGGTCGTGGCGGCTGCATCCTACGAAGCGCGCGCGTTCGGTGTGCGCTCGGCCATGCCCATGGTCCAGGCGCTGCGTCGCTGCCCCAAGGCGATCGTGATCCGCCCTCGGATGGACCGCTACCGCGAGGCGAGTGCCGAGGTCTTCGCCGTCTTCCGACGCTTCACGCCCCTGGTGGAGGGCCTGAGCCTCGACGAGGCCTTCCTGGACGTGAGCGGAAGCCGCGCGCTCTTCGGCGACGGACCGGCGATCGCGCGCGCGATCAAAGCGCAAATCCGAGAGCGCACGGGGCTGGTGGCGTCCGCCGGCGTCGCTCCCAACAAGTTCGTCGCCAAGATCGCGAGCGCGATGGACAAGCCCGACGGCCTGGTCGTCGTGGCGCCGGAGGGCGTCGAGGCGTTCCTGCGGCCGCTGCCGGTGGAGCGCATGTGGGGTGTTGGCCCGAAAGCCGCGGCGCGGTTGCGGGCCGTGGGCTTCGTCACCTTGGGCGATCTGGCCGCGGCGAGCCCCGACACACTCCGCGCGATTCTCGGCGCCGGAGCGACGGCGCTCCCCGCGCTGGCGCGCGGCCAGGACGAGCGGCCGGTGGTCCCCGAGCGCGACGCCAAGAGTGTGGGCGGTGAGGAGACCTTCCCCCGAGATCTGCACCGAATCGAGGAGCTGGAGGCGCACCTCTTGCGGCAGTCGGCGCGGGTCGCTGCGCGCCTGACGCGGGCACACCTGCGGGGGCGCTGCGTCACCGTCAAGCTCAAGTACGGCAACCACCGCACGCGCACCCGCGCGCGCACCCTCGACGAAGCGGTGGGCGACACCGACTCGATCTACGATGTCGCCCGCGAGCTCCTGCGGCGCTTTGATGGACTCGACCGCGGCGTCCGACTCATCGGCGTGAGCGTCTCGGAGCTTCGCCCGGCGGGTGGTCCGGCGAGCCTCTTCCCCGACGAAGAGAAGCTTCGGCGCGAAAGGCTCGAGGTGCTCGCCCTCACGCTGCGCGATCGCTTCGGAGCCCGCGCGGTGACGCGAGCTCGGCTCCTGTCCACCGAAGACGGCGAGTCCGGTTTCGGCGCAGCCGCCCTCCCGCCGGAAGACGAGGTCGAGCTCTGAGGTCGTGCACCACGGCTACCCCTGCCGGTTCTCGCCCTCCCGTCCGGCGTTTTGGCGAGCGGCTGCTCTCGTCGGCGGCGGCGCGCTCCTGGCCTACTTCGCTCCGAGGTGCTTCCCCGGCGAGTGCTCCGGGGCGCGGAAGGTCTCGGCCCTCATGCTGCTTTCGGTCGGAGCGACGGGCGCGTACAAACCCTCGAGGAGAGGATGCGGGTGGTCGAGCAGACCAACACGCCCGAGCCCCCGCCATCTGCGACCATGCGGGCGCCGAACCTTGACGAAAAGATGGAACAGGCAGGAGTAGAGTGATGCATCCCTGGCACGACGTGTACATCGACGAGAAGCTGCTGGCGGAGGCTTGCCCCGTCGTCATCGAGGTCCCCAAGGGCAGCAAGAACAAGTACGAGCTCGACAAAGAGACGGGCCTTCTCCGGCTCGATCGCGTGCTCTACAGCGCCGTTCACTACCCGGCGGATTACGGCTTCGTCCCGCGCAGCTTCTGCGACGACGGAGACCCCCTCGACGCCCTCGTGCTGAGCCAAGAGCCGATGGTGCCGCTGTGCATCGTCGAGGCGAGGCCAGTAGCCGCCATGCGCATGCGCGACGACAAAGGACTGGATGACAAGATCATCTGTGTCAACGCCCGTGACCCTTACTTCGAAGGCGTCCGCGACATCCAGGATCTCTCGCCGCACACCCTGCGGGAGATGAAGCGCTTCTTCGAAGACTACAAGGTGTTGGAGCACAAGGAGGTGGTCGTGGACGACTTCCTCGGGATCGAGGAGACGCACGAGGTGATCCGCGCGGCCCTCAGCCTCTACCGCAAGCTGCGGCGGGGCGAGATCCACCGCTGACCGCTCGCCTGAATAGGGCCTGGCTCACTCGCCCGCGTCGCTGTGGTTTGGAGCTATGGGCCGCTGCGGGTCCCGCCGAGCGCTGCTCACTCCAGCTCGCGGTCGAAGGCGTCCAGCCCCACGAGGGTGCCGGTTCGAGGCGGGGTCTCGCCGGGCTCCATCGCGGCGGTCGTCGCGGCGGTCGCCCTCATCGCATCGGCCATCGCGGTCGTCCTCATCGCGACGGGCATGGCAGCGGTCGCCCTCATCGCATCGGCCATCGCGGTCGTCCTCATCGCGACGGGCATGGCAGCGGTCGTCCTCGTCGCGGCGCCTGTCCTCATCGCGGCGGTCGTCGCGGCGGTCGTGGTCATCGCGGCGGCCGTACCCGTCGCGCCCCTCCCACGAACCAGGCTCGCGCCCATGCCCGCCGTTCCTCTCCGGCGACCGGTCCCATCCAGCCCCGGTGCGGCGTGGCCCTGACCTTCGGCCGCTTCCGGTTCCTCGTCGGAGAGCACCGCCGAGCCTCCCGCGCCGCGAGCACCTCCTGGACCTTCGGAAGGGTCCTCGACGGGCATCGGCGCGCCGGAGAGCGTCGCGGGACGGTTGGGGAGCGGCTCGGCGACCCGGTCGCGCCGCAGCGCCGCAACGACGCCCAGCCCCACCACGAAGACGACGAGGCCCCCGATCAGCGCCCACGCCCAGGCCGGCACGCCGCCGGTGGGAGTCGACGGATCCGGCGCAGGCGGGAGCAGGCTGCCCGGCGTCCGCGAGACCCCGCTCGTGTCCGGCTCGGGTAGGGATGGCTCGGACTGCCCCAGGCCCGTGTCCTGCGTGTCGGAGCCGGTGCTCGGGGCCACGCCGCTCGCCTCCTCGACGAGTCGGAATTCCTCGGAGTCCGCCAGGAGCCCGCCGCGGCTGAGCGTCGCCTCGATGTTTCGCCGCATCTTCGCGAGCGCCGGCCCCCCTGCCGCCTTGACGAAACGGCTGACCTCGCCGGCCGAGGGCAGCACCAGCCCGGCGTCGCGAGCGGCGTTCCGGAGCGCCTGAGCGACCTCGGCGGCCGTGGGCGGCCGGGCGTCCGGGTCGCGCTCGAGCATCCGGTCGACGACCGCGGAGACCGCCTCGGGCACCTTGGGTCGAATCCCGTGCAGCGAGGGGATGGGCATGGACGTGACCCGCTCCATCGTGGCCATCGGGTGGTCGGCGACGAAGAGCCGCTGTGCCGCCATCACCTCCCACGCGACGACCCCGAGCGCGAAGATGTCCGCCCGACGATCGACCCCTTCGGACCGAAGCTGCTCCGGCGCGCAGTACGCGAACTTGCCTTTGACCTGACCGGCCCGGGTGTGGCTCATGCGCATCACCGCGCGGGCCACGCCGAAATCGGTGATCCGGGCGCGTCCGTCGATGCCCACCAGGATGTTCTGTGGCGAGACGTCGCGGTGGACGATGTGCAGCGGCTCGCCGAGAGGGGTCGCCGCCTCGTGGGCCGCGTGCAGCCCCGTGGCGGCCTGCGCGACGAGCTCCACCGCCATCGCGACAGGAACGGCGCGGCGCACCTTGGCGGCCTCGCGCATGACGCGGCTGAGGGGCACGCCGACGACGAGCTCCATGACGATGAAGAGCGCTCCCTCCTCGTCGCGACCGAGGTCCAGCGTCTGGACGACGTTCGGGCTGCCAATGTTCGCCGCGACGCGCGCCTCGTCGAGGAACATCGCCACGAACTCGGGGTCGTCGGCGAGGGTCGGCAGCATCCGCTTGACCGCCACGAGCTTCTGGAAGCCCGCCTCCCCCAACACCCGCGCCGCGTACACCTCGGCCATGCCTCCTGCCGCGATGCGGAAGAGCAGCTCGTAGCGCCCCATCGTCCGAGGAGGCCCATCCGCGCCGAGGGTCGGTGAAACCACGCTCGTGCGAGCATAGCCCGCTTCGACGCCCCCCGGAATCACCGCCCGGCGCCCCAACAATTCCGAGACAGCGCGGCCGGCTCGGTGTACGGGGAGGGCGTGACCGTGACCATCGACCTTGCGACCCTCGACGCCCGGCATCGACAGGAAGAGCTCGACGAAGCCCGGCGCGTGTTCCCCCTGCAGGAGCGCCCGCTGCGCGTCTGCCTTCCCCCAGGAGGCGAGCTGCCCGCCAGCCACGATTGGCTGACGCGGCTCTATCTCGGCGACCGGGTCCCTCGGGAAAAAAAACCCCTCGTCGTCGACCACCTTCGCAGCGCCGGCCCCTTCATGGTG
>JALVDI010000062.1 GCA_027009115.1 Polyangiaceae bacterium
GCCCGCCTGGAACTCGCCGCCGCCATCGATCCGGACCCTGCGCTCCGCCAGGCCGCCGACAGGGCACGTTGGGCGCAACCGGTCGACCCCAGGCACGCCCGCGCTCACGCGCGCGCCCTCGCCCGCGAGCCCGACCGCAAGGACGAGGCGATCGCCCGGGCCCGCGCGGCGCTCGCGGCGGATCCAAGAGCGGCGGACGCCCTCGCAGCGTTCGTCGAAGCGGCGCCGGCCCCCAGCCCCGAGACCCTCGAGCTCCTACGTCATGCCCGGGACGTATGCGGGGACGAGCCCCCGCTGCTCGCCCGAGGCTTCGCCGTGGCCCGCTCCGTTGATCGCGGCGAAGCCCTTCGGTGGATCACGAGCTGGACGCGGGTGCTCCCCCTCTCGCTCGACCGCGCCCTCGACCGGCTCCACCTCGCGACGGAGCTCGGCGACGTCTCGGCCATCGCCGGGGCCGCCGAGCAGGCCATCGCAGCGCTCGGTCGCACCGCGCGCTCCTCCGAGGCGCTCTTGGCGGCGCTCGAACAGGCCGGGCGACGGCTCGGCGACCTCGAGGAGCCGGACCGGGGCGCGAGGCTCTTGCTGCACGCAGTCGACCGGATCGGATCAGCCGAACGACTCCTGCCGGTGGCCGAGGCCCTCGCCGAAGATCTCGACACACAGATCGCCGTCGCCGAACGGCGAGTGGCCTGGGCTCGGGCGCGACCGACCCCGCTCCGCCGCCTTGCCGCACTCCACCGGCAGGGCGGCCGCCGCGCGGCCGAGGCCCGCGCCCTCCTGCGGCTGCTCGCTGAGGATCCCCAGGACGAAGAGGCTCTCCTTCGGCTCGCCACCCTCTACGCCGAGACGGGCGAGCACGAACGCCTCATGGCCGCCCTGGCGCTTCGGCTGGAGTGCGCCGACGACGCCGACACCCGCCTCGCCGCTCTATGCGACCTTGCGGGCGCCGCAGCGAGCCTCGACGACGACGAACAGGCCGAGGGCTTCCTCGCCCAGCTCGAGCGCGAGTACGGCGAGCCGGTCGGCGGCGCCCTCCTCGCCGCCGGGGTCCTGGTCTCGGCGGGGCGCCCCGAACGCGCCATCGCCCGACTGCAAGAGCGCGCCTTCGCCCCGAAGACGCCCAGCCCAGCGCGTTTGCTCGAGCGGGCCGTCTGCATCGCCGAACGCGTCCTGGGCGACGAAGCGACAGCCCTCGAGATCGCCGCGGATGCCCTGGAACGGGGCGTCCGCTCGCCGGGCCTGATGCTCGCGTTCGAACGCTTGGCGCTCGGCCTCGAGGCAGTCGAGCGGGCGCGCAAGACCTACCGGACCTTGGCCGAGCGCGCCGCCGGCCGTCACGGGCGCCGCGGCACACGCTACCGCGAGGCGCGCTGGCTGGAGCGCGCGGGGCTCGAAGAAGAAGCTCTCGAAACCTACCGCCGGGCCTTCGCCGAGCTCCCCTCCGAGGGCGTGGTGCTCTCGTCCATCGAGCGCCTCGCCCGGTCCCTGGGACGCTGGGAGACCCTCGCACGAACCTACGAGTCCCTCGCCGAGTCGATCCGCGACGTCGAGCGGCGCGTGGCCTTGGTGTCGGAAGCCGCTCGCCTGCGCGAGAGCGAGCTCGGCGACACCGCCGGCGCCTTCGCAAACCTCTACGAGCTCTGGCGCACGACGCAGCGAAGCGCGCTGGTGCACGACCTGCGCCGCCTCGCGCGGCGACTGCACGCACAAGACGAGGCCGCAGGAGCCGCGGCGACCACACGCATCCTCGAAGGTCTACGTGAGCGCGTCGAGACGACGTGGAACAGCCAGGACCAGGTCGAGACCCTCGCCCGCATCGCCCGCATCGAGGCCGAAGATCGCAACGACCTCGACCAGGCGCTCCGGATTGTCGACGAGGAGCTGCTCCCGAAGGCCGAGGCCGAACCCATGGAGGTTCCACGGCGACTTGGCGCTCTTGCCTTGGGCTGGGCGGCTGGCCGACTTCTCGACGCGGGCGCCGAGGACGAGGCGCGACGCCGGCTGGCGGAGGCCGAGCGCTGGTCCCCCGACGAACCGGAGATCCGGGCCCTCCGCGAACGCCTCGGCGGTACCGCGCCGCCGCAGACGCGCGCGGAGGACGGGGCGGAGCGGAACCGAGCCTCCGCCGAGCACGGAAGCGAGTCAGACGAAGTCGCGCCGGAAGCGGCGCACGAACGCGAGGGCGACGCAAGCGCACGTCCAGACGAGCGCGTCGCGGCCGACGAACGCGACGCGAGCGACCAGGTCGGCGCGGCCGACGAACGCCACCCGAGCGACCAGGTCGGCGCGGTCGACGAACGCGACGCGAGCGACCAGGTCGGCGCGGCCGACGAACGCCACCCGAGCGACCAGGTCGGCGCGGTCGACGAACGCCACCCGAGCGACCAGGACGGCGCGGTCGACGAACGCGACGCGAGCGACCAGGACGGCGCGGCCGACGAACGCGACGCGAGCGACCAGGACGGCGCGGCCGACGAACGCGACGCGAGCGACCAGGTCGAGGGGCGAAGCTACGCCCGCCCCAAGGGCGCCGCCACCGTCGAAGCCGATGCCGCCGCCATCGAGGCCGACGCAGCCACGCAACCCCGGCGCCGACCCGACACCGACCCGCTCGAACGGTGGCGCTCCGCACCGGCGCCCGTCGTCGACGCGAAGGAGCGCGCGCTCAGGGAAGCGCTGGCCTGCGGCGATCTCGACGCCGGAGAGACCCTCGGGCAGGCGCTGCTGCAGCAGCCAGGCCGGGTGCGTGAGGGGATCCGTCTCCTCCTCCGCGTCTTGCGCGCGGACCCCGCGCGCGTCGACACCCTGCGCGCCTTGCACCGAGGCGCCGAGGCGGCGAGCGCCACCACCCTCGCTGAGGTCTGCGCAGATCTTCGGAGTCTCTTCGATGGAGGTCCCGTGGACAGCCCCCCGGCCGTCGACTCGGATCCCCCACGAGCGGCCTCCCTGCGCCTGCCGCCACCGCCCCTGCTGCAGGCCCTGGCGATCGCCTGGACTGGCGCGACGCCTCTGTTCCGGCGAAGTCTACGCGAGCGCAACGTGCTGGGGACCCAACGCATCACCCCCGTGTCCAACCGTCCTCTCGGTCGCGCTTTCGCCCACTGTCGCGCCGCCCTCGACTCCGCGACCTGCCTCTACGTCGTCGCCGACGAGACCTTCGGATGGGTCGCCACCAGCCCTGTCTCGGTCCTCGCCCCCGAGCATTCCGAAGACGATACGTCGACCCTCCCGGCGCGCCTCGGTCGCGCCCTCGAGCTCGCCCGCCCCGAGCATGCGCTGCTCTTCGCGCTCCCGCCGGCGGAAGCACGGGTCGTGACCGATGCCCTTTGGGCAGCGTTCGGCCCCGCGCACGCCGTCCGAGAAGTGGACCGAGAGGCCGCTCGCCTGGCCGGCGACTTGTGGCGCATCTTGCCCTCTCGGGAACAAGCGCGGGTCCGCCGGCTCTTCGAAGCGCTCCAAGCCCGACCGTCCTTTGACGAAGCCTTCGACGAGGCCAGGGACCGTGGCGCCGAGGCCTGCCTCTTCGTAGAAGGACGGGTGAGCACCGCCGCCCGTGCCCTCCTGGCCGACGAGCCCAGCCTGCGCGCCCACTCCCTCGACACCCCCCTACGCTTTGCCGAAGCCTGCCGCGCCTCGGCACCTCTCCGTCGCCTCCTTCGCCTGGCCTGGAGCGACCGCTACCTTGCGGCCCGCCAACCTCGAACGACCGCCGCGGCCCATGGGCGTCCGCCCCAGGACCCACCGTGATGGATCGCAGTCGCGAGACTGCCCGTGGGAGATGCGCCGAACGACTGCTGCGGGCTGGTAGGAAGCGCGCGCCTCGGCGCCACCTCGCGCGCAGATGGAAGAGGCCCGCCGAAGCAGGCCTCAAAAAGCGTCGCGTTCGAAAGCGCGGCTACAGGCAGGCCAGGTGGGTCGACGGCAAAATCGTCACCGTGTCCTGCCCCGGGTCGCAGGCGAACGCGGGCGTGTCGCCGTCCAGCGCACAGCGGAACAGGCACTGGCCACAGATCGTGGTGGGCCACTGCCACTCGGCCATCTCGATGTCGATGTCGCCAAGGGTGCTCCCCAAGAGCTTGACGCCGATCAATACCTGCGTCGCGACGAGGTTGCCGTCGGCGTCGCGGGGAAAGCCGTTGGCCATCGCCGTCGCGTAGGCCGCCGGGACCGCCGTCACCGCCACCGCCGCGAGCCCCGGCGTCGTCGGGTCGGCCGACGGCGGAATGTACGCCGAGACGGGTACGCTGAAGGGATTGGGCAACCCGCCGAGGTTGAGCGCGGCGCCGTCGAGGCCGCGGAGGGTGACTTCAGCTCGCGTGATCTGGACGCCGTTGGTCTCGGCGCGACCGGAACCACCCCGGCGCTGGAGCTGGTTGGCGGCCGAGAGCACGAGCCGGTAGTCGACGTTCGCGCCGAGCACGAGATCCGTCTCGACATCGAGCACGCCCGGGGCCGGCAAGAACACGTCCGACGACGGATCCCATGTACAGCTGTCCTCGTTGATCTCGGGCGGAATCACGCCCCTCACGTAGACCGACACACCATCGTCCACGCAGGCGGAAGCGATGAGACACAGGAACGTGGCGCTGAGCCGAAGTCGCATGAGAGCTCCTTTACTCGCGATGCGAGTCAGCCCGGATCGTACCGGGCCCAGTGCTCGGCATCCAAATTTCGTCAGCTTTCGAGACCTCGCCGGAGCTCTTCGAGGGAGAGGGGCACCACTGTAGTCTCGCCCGGCCGACCGGGGACTACGAAGTTCACTCGATCGCCTTCGCGCTTCTTGTCCTGCAAGACGTACCCGAAGACCTCGTCGCTCAGGGCAGCGTCCAGGTCGACGGGGAGACCGAGCCGGGCGATCAGCCGCAGGAGCCGCTCCTGCTCCGTCGAGCGCATCCGCCCGAGGGCCACTCCAAGCCGGGCCGCCGCCACGAGCCCGAGCGCCACCGCCTCCCCATGAACCCAGCGCCGGTAGGCCCCCGCCGCCTCCAGGGCGTGGCCCAAGGTGTGGCCGAGATTGAGCAGCCTGCGCAGGTCCGCCTCGCGCTCATCGTCCTCGACGATGCGTGCCTTGAGCGCCACGCTCCTCATCACCGCCGACACATGGGCATCGAGGTCGCCCGCGCGGAGGGCCTCGGCCTCGGCCTCGAGGGCGCCGACGGCCTCCTCTCCTTGAAGCCACGCCGCCTTCACGATCTCGGCGCGCCCGGCGACGGCCTCGCGCGCCGGTAGCGTGCGGAGCGTCTCGACGTCGCAGAGCACGAACTGGGGCTGATGAAAGGCGCCGACCAGGTTCTTGCCCGCAGGCCTGTTGACGCCGGTCTTGCCGCCCACGGAGCTGTCGACCATCGCCAGGAGCGAGGTCGGCACCTGCCCAAAGCCCACACCGCGGAGCAGCGTCGCCGCCGCAAAGCCGGTGAGGTCGCCGACCACGCCCCCGCCCACCGCCACCAGGAGCCCGCGGCGGTCGATGCCCGCATCGAGGGCCTCATCCCAGATGCGCGCCACCGTCTCCAGGCTCTTGTGCTCCTCGCCCGCGGGCAGGTCGAGCGAGCGAGCCTCGGGGGCGATCGCGTCGCGCCACCGGCGGGTGTTCTCGTCGGCCACGGCCAGCGTGCTCCGCCCCTCGATCCGGGCCGGCAGCCGCGAGCGCACCCCGCGCCCAATCTCGACCACGTAGCTTCGCTCGCCGAGGGCGACCAGGACTCGCCGATCCCGCGCCAGACGCACAATGGCATCCACGGCGCCCGGCTTGGACGTGTCGACCCGACCGTGGCACTCCGCATACGCCGCGGCGCGTTCGCGCACGAGCTTCGTCAGCGCTTCGAGCGGGTCGGCGCCCAGGAGAGGACGATTCGCACCGGCGCCGACCCGGCGAGCGAGCACCCGGGGCGGTGCCGTCAGAGTGAGGAGCGTCCCGGTACGGCGTAGGAGACGGCGCACCTCCGGGTCCACCACCGTGCCGCCGCCCAGGGCGACGACCACGTCGTCTTCGGCGGCCACCGCCAACGCCACGGAGCGCTCGAGGACCCGAAACGCCTGCGCCCCTTCGTCCCGGAAGATCTCTGCGATGCTCTTGCCCGCGGCCGCCTCGATCCGCGCGTCCAGGTCCACGGGCGTCAGACCGAGGGCCGCCGCAGCCTCCCTCGCGAGGGTGGACTTCCCGGCCCCCATGGGCCCCGACAGATAGACGCGCATGGGCTCTACATACGAAAAGCGCGCGCCCCGAGCCAGGACGCGCGCTCCTCCCATGGGCGTGCCGAACGGCCTCAGCCTTCCGGCAGCGCCTCGGCGCGGTTGACGATGCGAGGCGTCAGGAAGATGAGCAGCTCGTTGCGCTCGTCACGGACGCGGCGCCGCTGGAAGAGCGCGCCGAGCACTGGGATGTCCCCGAAGAACGGGACCGAGTCCACGTTGCGGCCCGTGTTTCGCGTGTAGATGCCCCCGATGACGGCCGTGTTCCCGTCCGGAATGAGCAGGTCCGTCTCGGCCTCGCGCTTGAGGATCGTGGGGTCGCCTCGGGTCGAGGTCCGCGTGAAGTCGGGTTCGTCGCGCGTGATCTGCACGTGCATGGAGACGGCGCCGTCGGCGGTCACATGCGGTCGCACCCGGAGCTCCAGCTTGGCCTCCTGGAATGCCGTGTTCACGCCCTGCGCGCTAACCTGCGAGAAGGGAATCAACGTGCCCTGGGCGATGTGCGCCTCGTGGTTGTCGAGGGTGAGGATCCGCGGCGAGCTGATGATGCGCACGACGCCGTTGGCCTCGGCGGCACTCAGGCGAACTGCGAGGTTCACGTTCCCGCCAACGCTCCCGAGGGTCAGGCCGATGGCGCCACCCTGCCCGGTACCGGTGATGGCCGGTAGGTTGACCGCGAAGTTCGACGGATTGACCCGCTGGGTGAAGGGCGAGAGGCCCGCCGTCGGCGTGTTGTTGTCGTAGTTGCCGCCGGCCAAGCCGATGTTGCTCGGGAAGACGAGTCCCGTCGGATTGCCGTTGGCGCTGCTCATGAGCACATCTCCGCCCCACTGGATGCCGACGTCGCGGGTGTACTGGCTCGTCGCCTCGACGATGCGCGCCTCGATGAGCACCTGAGGCGTCTGGGTGTCGAGGGTACGGACCAGCTCTTCGACGTCGTCGAGCTGGTCGATGATGTCGCGCACGATGAGCACGTTCGTCCGCTCGTCCACGGACACGCTGCCGCGCTCCGTCAGCAGCTCGGAAACGCGAGCTGCGAGGTCCTCCGCGGTCGCGTAGCTGACCGGGACAATCCGCGTCTCGAGCGGCGCCAGCTGCTCCTGCTGCTTACGGCGAGCGATGGCCGCCTCGCGCTCCTTCTCCAGCGTCTCGAGGGGCGCGACGCGGATCAAGTTGCCGCGCCGCTCCATGCCGAGGCCCTTCGCCTGGAGGATCACGTCGAGAGCCTGGTCCCAGGGCACGTTCCGCATTCGGATCGTCACAGTGCCGCTCACGTCGTCGGCGGTCACGACGTTCACGCCGCCAACCTCCGCCAGGAGCCGGAGGATGTTGTGAATGTCGGCGTCCTTGAAATCGAGATCGATGCGCCGCCCGGAGTAACGGCGCCGCCCACGGGAACCGCGCACCTGCAGCGGCACGTCGCTGAGGAAGGCCGCGACCTCCGCGGTCTCGGCATCCGCGGCGTAGTCGCGCTCCCGGGCGATGGTCCGCGAGCGAGGCCGCGTCGTCGCCGTGGTCTCGTGCGGCTCGAACATCCACACGATGCGGTTGCCGGCTCGAACCGCCGTGCCGATGGCCCCGGCTTCGCGCTCCACCTCGACGGTCGCCCGCCCGTCGGCGTAGCGAACCCGGACACGCCGCACGAGGGAGTCCGGGAGACCCCGCAGGTTACGCCGCAGCCTCGGCGACACGCGCGCTCCTCGGATCTCCAGCCGGGCCGGCCCACCGCCGCGCAGCACTCGGAAGCGCGCCGGCCTGTCGAGCTCGATGATCACCCGCTCCCGGCCATCCCTCCGTTCGAGGGTCACGTCCCTCAGCGTCGGGGCGGCCCCCGCAGCGCGAGCGGACGGCGCGCTCTCGTCCTCTGGCGCGGCCTGCTCCGAACCTTCCTCGATGGCGTCGAGGCGCACGAAGATGCGGCCCCGGCCGGAGCGGGCGCGGTAGGTCGCAGGACGGGCCAGATGCAGCTCCAGGCGCGCACCCCGGGCCGTGCTGCTGCCGATCGTGGAGCGGATGAGCGCGGAGTCCCCAACGGTCTGGAGCCCCCCTTCCGGCAGGCTGGCGCCCGCGACGTCCACGACGATGACCCTGCCTTGCTGCCGCGATCGGATCGCGTAGGTGGGCACGTCGAAAGCGCCGCGGATCGCGATCTCGGCACGAGCGCCGCGTCCACGGACCTCGACGTTCTCGATGGTGGGCGGATCGGCGAAAGCCGATCCAGACATGGTGAGCATGCCGACGAAGGCGGC
The DNA here is from genome assembly GCA_027009115.1 of Polyangiaceae bacterium. Classification (GTDB taxonomy): domain Bacteria; phylum Myxococcota_A; class Polyangia; order Polyangiales; family Houyiibacteriaceae; genus JALVDI01. Next base: position 8,442 of record JALVDI010000062.1, read on the forward strand.
GACGACCCAATGGGGACGCATTCGTTTCTCCTCGAGTTGCTGCAGAACGCTGCAAAGCGATTGTCAAACGCCCGCGTGTTGGGAATCAAAAAAACTGCAGCCCATGGGGCGCGCGAAAACTATCGGACGCCTCTGAGCACAAAGGACGAAGGCCTCGCTCCATCTCGCCTCTGAACCCGCAACCTATAAAGCAACGCCCCCACCGGTCTGTGTCGGTGAGGGCTCGGAACGGCTCGCCTCAGGGCCTCAGAGGGTGACGCGGTCACCTCGTTCGGCGCGCTCCCGCTCCTCCCGCTGGCGCTCGAGGGCGCGCCGCCGTAGTTCGAGCGGGTCCTCGCCCTCTTCGTACAAGGGGAGAACACGCGTGAGCGGCGGCCGGTCGGGCCCCGTGGGGTCCTCGCGGGTGAGCACAACCTCCCCGGAGCGGATGCGCGCGACGCGCCAGTTCAGGGTCACAGGCATGCTGTCGGCGCCGCCGGTCTGAATGATCTCGGCACGGCCGATGTACTGCCCGACCTTCACGACGTGCCCGACCGAGGCCGGGTCCTGAAGCATTGCGCGGGGCTGCGCGACACCGCTGATGATCGCGATGAGGCGCATCTCGTCAATGGACACGCCCGGCATCACGACGTCGCGCTGCACGGCGTTGGTCGCGCGCTGACGGAAGATGGTGGCGAAGCCGCGAAAGGGATCGCGGTTGGCCACGTCCACCTCCACGAAGTCGTCGTCTTGATAGGTCAGCTGCGCCGCCTCGGCGCCGGCGTCGGGCTCTTCGCCCGTCTCCATCGGCACCGGCGCGGGGGCGGGCGCGCCCGGCAGCGGCGCCGCACCTGCGCCCGGCGCCCCACCCGCCGGAGGTCCCCCGACGACCACGGGGTCCTCACAGCCGAACCCCGCGAGCGCCACGATCGCAGCGATGAGAGTGACTCGTCTCATTGGACCGCTCCTTGCGCCGGTGCCGCGGTCGCGTCCGGCTCCGCTGGTCGCCGGAAAGTCGTCGCCAGCGCCGTCACCGTGAGGATGTACTCGTCGGCGTCGTTCAGCGTCGGCTCGGCGAGCATGATGTTCTCCATGCCGATGGCGCGTTCGAGGCGGCTGACGTTGTAGAAGAACTTCGCGATCTGGTGGAACTTGCCCGAGATGGCCACGGCCACCGGGATCCGAACGTAGAGCTCTTCCGGTTCCTCGGGCCGCGGTTCGACGCGCCGCATCTCGAGCCCGCTGAGCTCCGCCACCCGGTTGAGGTCCTGAAGGAACGCCGGGATCTCGGCGTCGGCCGGAAGGATGCGCTTGTTCCGCCGATCGATGGCCTCGCGAGCCGCGAGCTCCTGAGTCAGGCGCAGGTACTCCTGCTGCCGCTGCTCGGCCTCGACGAGCTGCCCCTGGAGCTCCTGATGCTCGCGCTGGGCGCGCTCGATGTTCTCCGTCAGCTCCATGTGCCAGATGAAGTAATAGAGAGCCCCAACGAGCCCCAGGAGGAAGACCAGGATGAAGATCTTCCCGGCCAACGGGAGAGCTTCGAAGGAGCCCGTGCCACCTTTGGAAGCCATCAGTACATCACCTGGCAAGTGAGCTCGAAGTTGATGAGCTCGAGTCCGCTGTCAGAGTCTCGACTGGCCTCGGTGCGTTGCAACGTGACCTGGTCGAAGAGTTCGGAGAGGGCGAGGCGACGGAGGAACTCGGCGACGTCCTCGTTGGTGCGCCCAACGCCCCGAATGCGGCACTGGCGCCCTTCCTCCTCGAAGTGCGTCAGCCACAGGCGGCGCACATCCCAGCTCCGATTGTAGGTCGCGTAGGGATTGTCGCGCCGGAGCTGCTCGAGCTGCTGCGGGTCGATGGTCGGCCCCACGTCGTCGCAGTTCGGGCGGTCCGGAGGGCAGACGCTCAGGATCCTGGACAGCTCCATCATCGCCCGAACGGGGCCCGTGCGTGCTTTCTCCAGCTCCCCGACCACCTGCTCGAGGGCGTAGCTCGCCTCGAGCTGGGCCTGCACTTCTTCGAGCCGGGCGCTGCGCGAACGGAGCTCCTCGATCTGAGCGCGGAGCGCCTCATTGGCCGAGCGCTGCTCCTGGAGCGTCGCGTCGTAGCTGAAGTAGATGACCGCGAGGATCGCGCCCCAGACCACGACGCCGATGGCGTAGATCGCCACCCAAAGCTGCGCGCTCCCCGATGGACCGCCCGCAGCTCGAACGGACCGGCTGGCTTCCGGTAGCAGGTTGATGCGGATCATGCCGTCTTCCGCTCCTTCTCCTTACGGAGAGCCAAGCCCATGGCCACGCAGGCCTGCGCCGTGCGCCCCTGAAGCGCCATCGGGTCGACCTTGTTGTCGGGCTGCGCCACGCGGAGCGGATCGAGCAGGTCGACGGGCACGCGGGCGCGCTCGTGAATCGCATCCATCAACGCGCGGACGTTCGCGGTCCCGCCCGATACGTAGATTCGGCTCAGGTCACGGTCGCCACTGGTCGCGAGATAGAAGTCCAGGGACCGCTGAATCTCGCCGGCGAGCTGGTCGACCGCCTGCTGGATGATGGTCGGGACCTCCCGCGGCACGATCCCGCGCCCATCCCCGCCACACTTATAGGCCTCCGCCTCGTCCCGGCTGATCGACAGCTGCCGCTGGATCTCCTCGGTGATCGTGTTGCCGCCGTTGACGATGTCACGGGTGAAGGCGGTCGTGCTGTCCGCCAGAATGTTGACCGTGGTCAAGGACGCCCCGACATGGATCAGGACGACGGTCTCCTGGGGCGCCGGCAGCCCGTAGCCCATCTCGAGGACGTTCTGCACGCAGAAGGCGTCGAGATCGACGACCTTGGGCGTGAGTCGGGCTTCGAGGGCGAGGTTCGTCAGGTCGCTGATCTCTTCCTTCTTCGCCGCGACGAGCAGCACGTCCATCTGCCCCTCGTCTTCGCGGCGGTGGAGGACCTCGTAGTCGATCGTCACTTCCGCGAGGTCGAAGGGGATGTGGTGCTCGGCCTCCCAGCGGATCTGCTCGTTGAGCTCGGCGGCGGTCATCAGCGGCATGGCGATCTTCTTGATGATCACGCTGTGGCCGCTCGCGCGCAGAGCGATGTTCCGCCGCCGCGACTTGTGGAAGAGCTTCTCGAGGCCCTCCACGACCGCGCCGGAGTTGATGATCTGTCCATCGACCACCGTCTCCGGCGGCAGCGGGTGGTACCCGAATCGGACGAGCCTCCGAGACCCGCGGGACTCCTTGATCTCACATACCTTGATGGAGGTCGACCCGATGTCGACGCCCACCAAGTTCTTGCCTTCGCTCGCCATCGCCGCGCATCACTCCTCCTCACCAAAGACCTTAATCCGGTCGGCGAGGCTGAGACCTAGAGCCTCGAGGATCTTCCGCTTTGTGCTCATGCGGCACCCGAAACCCTTTTCGATTCGGGCGATCGTCAACGCCGAGAGGTTGGCACGTCGGGCGAGCTCGGCCTGAGACAGGCACTGAGCTTCACGGAACTTCTTGAGACTATTGGGCTTCAGCTTGCGCGGCTTCGCCGAGGCACGCTTGGACACCGCCACTGGCCGGCTCACCGCCTCGTCCGTGGTGGATTTCACCTCCACGTCGACGGACGAGGCCGCCTCTACAGGCATGCCCTGTGCAGCCTCGGAGACCTTTCCCTCGTGGTTCATCAGTGGGCTCGAATGACGCGGATGCGACTCTCAGACCCTATGGTCCGAACCGGGAACCGTCAAGCAATTCAAAATCAATTTGAGCAAACTTATAGGAAAGTTATAAGCAATTTAGGCCAACTTCCCCCCACAATGCAGAAGCACCCCGCGCTTGGGAGGGATCGGCCGCGGCGGTTCGACCCGCCCCTGTGCTCACCTCTCGGTTGTCAACGAACGCCGCTTGGGACCATCGCCATCGTCGCAGCTCGCGCCACCCGAATCAAAAAAGGTGCGTGTTCCGCTGCGCCGTCGCCTTGCGCCCGCTCCTGGGGCCAGAAAGATTGGGCCCCCCGTGCGCAACAAGGCTCCGCTCCTCATGCTCCTATTGGGCCTCTCGGTGGCGGCCGGGCCCGCCCTCGCCGAGCGGCGCCACCGCGTCCGCCCGGGGCAGTCGCTAGGCCGAATCGCGCGGCGCTACCGGGTGTCGGTGCGCGATCTCGCGGCGGCCAACCAGCTCCCGGTCACGGCGAACCTACGTGAAGGACAGACCCTGCTCATCCCCGAACGAGGCGTCCACTACGTGCGCAGCGGCGAGAGCTTGAGCACCATCGCCCGGCGGCGCCACACCACCGTTCGAGAGCTCCGGCGAGCCAACCGGCTCGGGCCCAACGCCCGCCTGCGGCCGGGCCAGCGACTGCTGCTGCCGGGGCACGACTCGATCGAGGAGCGGGAGCGTGCCGAAGCCCGCTGGGGCCGCCCCCGCCACCCGGGCGTCGTACGCCTGTTCCGGGTCGCCACCCGCGAGCGGGTCCGGATGCGCCTGCTCGACTCCCGCGGACGGGTCCGCGCGGGCCCCCGTCGCCGCCTCGCTCGCGTGATGAGGCATCGGCGAACGGGCCGTCAGACTCCGCCGCACCGACGGCTGCTGCGCGTCCTCACGCAGATCTCCGACCACTTCGGCGGCCGGGAGATCCACATCCTGAGCGGCTACCGTCCCCCCGGAGGGCACACCGAGCGGAGCAGCCGCCATGTCTCCGGCCGAGCCATCGACATCCGCATCCGTGGTGTCCCCAACCGCGCTCTGCGCGACTATGCACGGACCCTCGACCGTGTCGGCGTGGGCTACTACCCCAACAGCACCTTCGTGCACGTCGACGTGCGGGAACGCTCAGCCTACTGGGTGGACCGCTCCGGCCGCGGCGAGGCCCCCGACTACGTCCGAGACCGGGCTGAGCGCGAGCGGGTCGACGCCGCACGCCCCCCGCGCACCTCCCGCAACGGCCAGAGCGCGCCCGGCGCCGAAGCCGAACACGCGCCCGACGGCGCCGAGAGCGCGCCCGACGCCGAAGCCGAACACGCGCCCGACGGCGCCGAGAGCGAAGCCGAACACGCGCCCGACGCCGAAAGCGCGGCCGGCGCGCCGCCCCCGAACCCCGGCGAGCCAGGCTGAATCCGCGGCTCGCTCAGCGACACGGACGTGTGCGCGAGGGCTCCTCTTCGCAGACCTGGTCCACGCAGGCCCACACCAAGCCGCACTCGGCCCCCGGAGGCGTGCAATCGGAGTCCTCCACGCATGGGCGTCCGTCCGGACGTTCGGGGTCCTCCACGTCCCGAGGACAGCCGAGGGCCAACAGAAAGAGCGCGAGCCAGCGGAGTGCCATCCTCATCGGAGTATGCCGTGCTCCTTCAGTCGCCGGTAGAAGGTCCGTCGCGGAATGCCCAGCGCCCGTGCCGCACGCGCGCGGTTCCAATCGTGGGCTTCGAGAGCCGCAAGGATGCGCTGCTTCTCGGACTGCTTGAAGTCGTCGAAGCTCTGGGGCGGCACGGCTACCGGCAGCGCGACGGACGGTGGCCGGCCCTGGCTTGAGCTCGCGCTCTCCTCTTCCCCGAGCGCGAGGTCGTCCGGCCCGATCAAGTCCCCCTCGACGAGGACGCAAGCGTTCAGCAACACGTGTTCGAGCTGCCGGACGTTCCCGGGCAAGGTTGCCCGCGAGAGCCGCGCGAGGGCCTCCCGTGTCAGCCGTTTGCGCGGCTTGCCCTGCTCCTCGGCGATGCGTTCGAGGAAGTGCTCGCACAGCAGCGGCAAGTCGCCGACACGATCCCGCAGCGGCGGCAGAACGATCTCGACGACGTTCAAGCGATAGTACAAGTCTTCGCGAAACTCCCCGCGAGCGACCAGGTCCCGAAGCGATTTGTTGGACGCGGCCACCACCCGGACGTCCACGGTCCGCTCCTCCTCGGCACCGACCGGACGCACGCGACCGTCCTGCAGGACCCGGAGCAAGTCGACCTGCATCTTCGGCGGCATGTCGCCGATCTCGTCGAGAAAGAGCGTCCCTCCGGAGGCGCGTTCGAGGAGCCCGCGGCGCCTCTTGTCGGCGCCCGTGAAGGCGCCACGGACGTGGCCGAAGAGCTCCGATTCGAGGAGCGCCTCAGGGATCGCGGCGCAGTTGACGGCGAGGAAGGGCTTGCTGGCGCGAGGCCCTCCATAGTGGATCGCCCGGGCGACGAGCTCCTTGCCGGTGCCGCTCTCGCCATGAATCACGACCGGGACATCGGTCTCCTGCACCCGCTCGAGGACGGCGAAGACACGACGCATCGCCTCGCTCCGCCCGATGATCCCCCCGCGGCTAAACTTGCCGAGCAGCTCGTTCCGCGTGCGGTCGAGGTCTCGCTTCGTCTCCTCGAGCTGCGCGGTGCGAGCCGCGAGTACCCGCTCGATTTCATCCTTTGCGCGCTCGAGCTCTTCGTTTGCCGCGAGGAGCTCGGCGCTCCGCGCTTCGAGCTCCGCTACCAGGCGGGCGTTCTCGAGGGCGATCGCCGCCTGGTCGGCAAAGGCCAAGAGCAGCTCGAGCTCGTCCTCATCGGCGAAACGCCCTCGGCGAAGTCGGTGCTCCAGATAGATCACGCCGAGGGTCCCCGCGGGTCCGCGGATCGGAAGACACGCCACGGACTTGAGCCGGAGCTTGTGCACCGTCAGGAACTCGGTGAGCCGCCGGTCGTCCTGTGCGTCGACGGTGACGATCGGCTCGCCGTCGATCAACACAGCCTCGGCAATGGAGCGCGAAAACTGCACCGAAGGGTCGTCGAAGGGGGTGCCCCGAACCAAACGGGGCACGAGCGCGCCTTCGGCGTCGGGCACGAGCACGAAGCCTCGCTCTGCCTCAGAGAGCTCGACGGCCGCGTCGGTGATGCGCTCGAGGAGGCGATCGAGATCCCGCTCGCACGCCAACCGCTTGAGGATGTCGAGCAGACGCCGCGTGCGGCGGTCCAGGAGCTCGCCGGAGCTCGCCCCGGCGGCGACGCTCCGCTGCGTGGTCGAGCTCGCCCGCGTACGCACCGCACGGCGCCTGGGATCGCTCCAGAAGGCCGACCTCAGCGCCGCCGGCAAGGCCACCACGATCTCTTCGAGGATCTCCATGGACCGCTGCTCGTGGCGGCGGGCCGCGAAGTCGCTCCCACGCCGGGAGTGGAGCTCCCCCAGCAACGCCTCCGCCTGCCATTGGACCTCCGGGTGGATGCCCTCCGCCTCCGCCGCGAGGGCCTCCGCCAACGCGAGGGCCTCCCCGAGGTCGTCCCCAGCCGCCCGAGCCCGCACCTGCTGGAGCCTCCAGGCGAGCCGCAGGTCGTCCGCGCCTTCCGCGTCGATCAGCGCCTCGGCCTCTCCGAGCCCCTCGAGGGCTGCGTCCAGGTCCCCGGGTCCGCCGCGCTCCAACCGCACCTGGGCTCCGGCGAGCAGCCCTCGAATTCGGAGGCGCGGCGGCACCTGCGAAGCGCTCGCATCGTCGAAGCTGAGCAATGCAGTCGCGAGCTCCCCACCGGCCGCCGCGACCCACCCTCGCGCCAGGTGCACCAACGCCGCCTCGGCCTCGCTCGCGGCCACCTCTCCTACGGACTCGAGGGCGCCGAGCCGCGCCGCAAGGTAAGCACGCCATGCCGGCGTCGGTGCCGCTTTCAGCGCGGCCGCGAAGTCTCCGGCCGCCTCTGCGCGGTCGACCGGCTCCGTCACTGCGCCCGAATGTGCCACGGTGGCACGTTACAGCACGCCGGCCGGACGAGCCAAGGAAGGTCTCAGTCCTCCGCGGCCGGATCCCCCTCCGCCTCGAGGCGTCGCCGCAAGTCCTCGAGGTAGTCCCCCTCGGCCCCTTGGGAGCGTCCTCCCGCCTTCTTGGCCTTGTCGAGCAGCACCACGGGCCGATCGCCGCTCGCCTCCAGGTCTTCGTCGAACCCCTCCAGCGGCGACGGGGCGCTCTCCGAGTCCAGCTCCGCGAAGCCCTCCATGGGTTCCACGCCACGCGCTGTATCGATGTCGAGGATGCCGAAGGGCCTCGCCTGATCGGCCTCGTCGTCTTCCACGAGGACGGCCTCGGCGGCCAGGTCGACAGAGGCGCTCGGCTCGCTCTCGAACGAGGCCCGACCGTGTTCTGCGGGCAGCTCCGGCACCAGCGCGAGCTCCTCTTCAACGAGACGCTCCCCGGGCACGACCTCGCGGACGTAGTGGGCGATCGCCCGCGGCCCCACGAGCAGCCCCCGGCACATCGCGAAGTGCTCGAGGTGGAGCGCCAGATCCGCCGCGCTCGCGATGCGGGCGCGCGCGTCACGTCGCAGCGCCGCCATCACGATCTCCTCGAGATCGTTGGGGTAATCCGGCACGAGGGACGATGGGGGCGGCGCGTCCCGCTCGACGATCGCCTGCATCACCTCGATCTCCGTCCCCCGATAGAGGCGCGAGCCCGTCGTGAGCTCGTGGAGGATCACACCGAGCGCGAAGACATCCGCCCGTCGGTCGAGGGCCCTCCCCCGGACCTGCTCCGGCGCCATGTAACCGAAGGTGCCCTTGACGGCCCCCGCCTCCGTCGCGGGGCGCGCGTCGGTCTTGGCCACCCCGAAGTCCATCAGCTTGGCTACTCCGTCCCGCGTGATCATCACATTCTGGGGCGTCACGTCACGGTGCACGATCCTCAACGGCCGGCCGGCACGGTCCTTGGCCACGTGCGCGTGGTTGAGCGCCTCGCAGACCTGCAGAGCAATACCCAGGGTCACGTGCAGCGGCATGAGCTGCTGCGCCCGCGCCCCCATCCGCCAGAGGTCGGCGAGGTTCCACCCATCGACGTACTCCATGGCCAGGAACCACGTTCCCTCGGCGAAACCGAGATCGTAGACCTGCGGGATGTTCGGATGCGAGAGGTGCGCCAAGAGGTGCGCCTCATAGTGGAACATGCGCAGGGTGGGCTCGTGCTCGACGAAGTTCTTGAACAGGCGCTTGATGACGACGTCGCGGAAAAAGCCCCCCTGCCCCCACTGACGCCCCAGAAAAATCTCCGCCATGCCGCCGGCCGCGATCTTTCGGAGAAGCTCGTAACGTCCGTAAGGAGTTCCTTGTTGCACAGCAGTGGAGGGGCGTAGGCCGAAGCGCCGCTTCGAAGTGTACCCGTTCGAAAAGACAACTACATTCTTTCTCGCGATGTCTCGCCTCCTGTGGATCAGCGGCCTGCTCGCGGGGACGGCGGCCTGCGGGGCGCCACCCTGCCCGGAGGGCTCGGATGGACGGGACGGGACGCTCGATGGTGGCCCGCTCGCCATGGTCCGACTCCCACCGGATCTGGGCGCAGCGTGCGCGGCCCGCTGCAACGGCCCCGACGACTGCCCACCGGGGACGATCTGCACACGCGCCCGCTACCGCGACGAGGAAGGCCACACGAGCCGCTTCGAGCTCGTCTGCTTGCCGCCGGCCGCCCGAGGCCGAGCTGCAGCCGGCGCGTGCACTGTCGCCGGCGAACTCGAAGAGTGCGCCTCGCGCAGCTGCCACGAAGGGCAGTGTGTCGTCGCCTGCGCGCGCGATGCGGACTGTCTGGTCGGCCAGCGCTGCGTCGAAGTGAGCGAAGACGGGTTCACGACGCGCCTGTGCTGGTACGCCGACGATGCCCTCGAGCGCCCGATCGAACTGGGAACCCACGAGCTGCGCGGCGGTGAGGCGACCGCCCCCCTCGTCTTCGCCGTGCCCCCGGAGACCGAAGGCCTTGGGCTCGTCGCCGAAGACCTCGCGGGCCACCGCTTCCCCCTGACGTTCGTGGAGCTGCGGGACGCCGAGGATGTGCTTCTCTTCGACCTCGAGACGATCCTCGCCTGGCAGGATACGCCCATCCGCTGGCTGCCCCTGCAGACCCATGGCGCCGCGGCGATGCTGGCCCCCGGAAGCACCGAGGACCGCGTGCGTTTCCGCCACGGCCGCTGGACGCTTCGCGCGGGGGTGCTCCCCGGATCGACCGCCGACTCGGTCCGCGTCCGGCTTCGGGCACTCCCGACCGCCGCGGGCCCTGGCTCCCTCCATCTCAACGTCCACCTGGCCCCCGGCCTCGGCGTAAACGCCGCGTCCGCATCCACCGACACGAGGCTGCAAGGAGTCCTCGGCACGGTCGAAGCGATCTTCCAGGCGATCGGGCTCCGCGTCGTCGCCCGACGATACCTCGACGATGTCGAGCCGCACCTATCGGTGGTGGACTCCGTCCAGGGCCCCGAGAGCGAGGCCGCCGCCCTGCTACGCGGTGCCGTGGGCGAGGGCCTCGACGTGTTCTTGGTGCGCTCCATCGACGCGGCGACCCCCACCCTGGGTCTCGCTGGGGGCGTCCCAGGCCCCTTCGGGGAGCCAGGCACCTCGCACAGCGGCGTGATCGTGAGCTATGACCGCGCCGTGGTCGGTGACGGTACCCTTCTGGCGGCGCAGGTCCTCGCCCATGAGATCGGTCATTACCTGGGCCTCTTCCACAACCAGGAGGGCAGCCCCGCCTGCGCCGCCGGCGAACGTCCGCCCGGCTGTGCGCCCTTCGGGGGGCAGGATCCCATCGCCGATACCTCCACGAGCGACCGCAACCTCATGTTCTGGGCCCTCCGCACCTTCGAGGACGGCTCGGTCAACGACGAGCTCACCGAAGGGCAGGGCTTCGTCCTGCTCCGCAACCCCTTGGTCTCCCGATGAAAAAGGTCTCCCGATGAAACGCCACCCGCCTGCTGCCGCCCTCCCTGAGCTGCGCGGGAGGCTCTGATGGCCGTCGGCCTCGAGGGAAAGGTCGTCTTGATCACGGGAGCGGGCCGGGGCATCGGCCGCGCCACGGCCGAGCTGCTCGCGCGCCGCGGCGCGCGCCTCGTCCTCAACGACCTCGGCTGCGATGTGGAGGGGCGGGGTGCGGACCCGTCGGTGATCGAGGACGTGGCGGGGCAGCTCCGAGCAGCCGGCGCCGAGGTGGTCGACGACTCCGGCGACGCCACGAAGGACGTCGCTCGCCTCATCGAGCTGGCCTGCGCCACCTTCGGGCAGCTCGACGCCGTCGTGAGCTGCATCGGCAGCCGTTGGGAGCGCTCGCTGCTGCGGCTCGACGACGCCGACGTCGAGCGGATCTTCGAGGTAGGCTTCCATGGACCGCGGAGGCTTCTCCGCGCCGCCGCCGCCCACTGGACCGAAGCCCGCCTGCCCGGCCGCGCCATCCTGTGTGCAGGCCCAGCGGCGTTCTTCGGCACCGCCCGCCAGGGCGCGGTGGGCGCTGCGCAGGCCGCCCTCGTCGCCCTCGCCCGCGCCGCCGCCGTCGAGCTGCGACGGCACGCCATCGGCATCAACGTGGTGGTGCCGACGGCACGGACTCGGCTCACCGAGGACCTCCCGCTCTTCCAGGGCATCGGCGAGGGCTCGATGACCCCTCAGAACGTGGCGGCTGTCCTGGCGTTCCTCGTGAGTGACGACGCCCTGGAGGTCCACGGCGAGGTCCTGGGCGTCGCCGGAGGCCGTCTGTACGCCGTGCAATCGCGCGAGACGACCGGAGCCTTCCTCGACCAAGCCGATTTCACACCCGAAGACGTCGCGGCCGCCTGGCCCGAGGTGACCCAGCCGTGAGCCTGGCGTCAGCCGAAGAGATCGATCACGACGACGCCGCGATCGGCGTCCTCGTCGCGCGTCTCTTCACGGGGCGGCACCAAGGGAATGGGGACATGCACCACCGGCTGCTCGCGCTCGTTGCGCACGTCTTCTTCCCGCTTGCGGATCTGGTCGATGATGAAGGGAGGCAGCATGGTGAAGACCGGGGTGTACTCACCGGCAATATAGCAATGGCCCCTCGGGTGACAAGAGTTTGCGCGCGGAGACCTGCCGGAGGGCTCGGCCGGACCCCACGACCCGCTATTCGACCGACAGGGGCCCGCCCTTGAGGCCCGCCGCGCCGCTTGCCCCGTGGGCGCTGTCGATCGTGGCTCTCGGGGCCAGCAGCGTCGGAGCTCAGGACTTTGACCCGCAGAACGCTGGGTGGAACGGGCTGCGCGATCTCCTGGGGGCCGCCGATGAAGCCGGCGTCCTCCTCGACACCCCCGCGGAGATCGACGTGAGCGCCCTCGATGCGACCGACGCTCTGCTGATCGTGCACCCTACCGAACCCCTGCCGCGGGGGAGCCTTACGGCCTTCCTGCGCGCGGGCGGGCGGGTGGCCGTCGCCGACGACTTCGGGCACGCCGACGCGTTCCTCCGCGGCTACGGCATTGCCCGTCACGAGCCGAACCTTGGCGAGGACGTGCTGCTCCTGCGCGGCAACCCGGCTCTCCCCATCGCGCGGGCGCGGGCGCGCCATCCGCTGATGGAAGAGGTGGACGCCCTCGTCGCCAACCACCCGACGGTTCTCACGCACCAGGCGCTGCAGCCGATCGCGGCCTTCGACGAGTCGAGCGAGGCGCTCGTGCTCGCCGGCGCCATCGAAGAGGGCCGACTCGCGGCCATCGGTGATCCGAGCCTGTTCATCAACAACATGATGCGCTTCCGCGGAAACCGACGGTTCGCGCGCAACCTGCTTCGCTACCTCGACGCCGGGCGCGGAGGCCGAATCCTGCTCGCAACCCCGGGAGTGCCCCTGCGCGGCCGCTTCGGTGACGGGAGTGGCCCGCCGCTGGAACGACTGAACGACCGCCTGCGGGACGCCGCCCACGCGGACACACCGCCCATCGCCCTGACCCTCACCGCCGCCGTGCTCGCGGCCATTCTCCTCGTCTTCGCGGTGTCGGCGTTGCCGACCCGCTCCCCCTACTCGCGACAGGCTGTCGATCCGATCCGGAGCGAGGGCGGCGGCTTCCTCGGCCGCGTCGAGTTCTTCACGCGGCGACGGCGCGACCTCGTCCACCCATTGATGGTCTACAAGTTCGAGTTGGAGGCCGAGCTCGTGCGTCGCCTCGGGCTCGAGCAGACGCCACGGCTGGGAGACGCCGTCCGCGTCCTGCAGCAAGCCGGGTTGCCGGCGGCCGAAGCCGAGGAGCTCCGACGGCTACTGCTGGAGCTCGACGATCTGCGCCGGCGCCTCGACCACCCTCCAGGGCCGCCGAGGGTCTCGCCCCACCGGCTGCGCCGCATGGTAGACACGGGGGAGCGTCTCCTCGCGCGCATCGCCAAGCTCACCCTGCCGGGAGCGGACGAGGACCAGGCGCGCTACAACGGCCCACGATGACTGCCACTCGAAGCCCCATCACCGACGCCACCCTCGCCCGCGCGGCGGAGCTCGCGGGCGCGGTCGTCCGCGAGGTGCAGGCGGTCTTCGTGGGCCCCCGGGACATCCCCGAGCTGCTCCTGGTGAGCCTCCTGGCGGGTGGGCACGCGCTCCTCGAAGGGGTGCCGGGCGTCGCCAAGACCACGCTCGTCAAGGCCTTCGCCGCCACGCTCGGGTGCTCGTTTCGTCGTATCCAGTTCACCCCGGACCTGCTGCCGGCCGACATCACCGGGACCTTCGTGCTCTCGCCGCGGGACGGCACCTTCTCGCTCCGAGAGGGCCCCGTCTTCGCCAACGTCGTGCTGGGCGACGAGATCAACCGCGCACCCGCCAAGACCCAAAGCGCCCTGCTCGAGGCGATGCAGGAGCGGCAAGTGACCATCGAAGGCGAGACGCGACCGCTCCCCGACCCTTTCCTGGTGCTCGCGACGCAGAACCCCGTGGAGCACGCAGGCACCTACCCGCTCCCGGAAGCCCAGATCGATCGCTTCCTGGTTCGGTTGGTTCTGGGATACCCGGACGGACGCGCCGAGCGTGAGATGCTCCGGCGCTTCTTGGGGGCGCGGCCGACGCCTCGATCCGTCTTGGGGCCCGACGACATCCGGCACCTGCGGGCGCTGGTTGGCTCGATCCACGTCGAGGACGAGGTCCTCGACTACGTCGTACGTCTGGCGACTTACACCCGCGAGCACAGCCGGCTGTTCTTGGGCATCAGTCCGCGGGCATCCCTCGCGTTGCTGCAGGCCGCTCGGGCGCGGGCGCTCCTCGGTGGGCGGGCCTACGTGTTGCCGGACGACGTGAAGGCCCTGGCCATCCCGGTCCTCGCACACCGCCTGGTGCTCACGCCGGAGGCCGAGATGGAGGGGACGCGTCCCGAGCGTTTGCTGGCGCGGGCTCTCGACCGCGTGCCCCCACGAAGCGACTGATGTTGCCGATCCCCACCCGCGCCGCGCTGGCAGCGTTCGCCGCGTGCGTACTGACCCTCGCGCTGGGCATCACGCTGACGAGCGCCGCCGCCGTCTCTGTCGCGGGCGCGGGTTTTGTAGGGCTGGCGCTCGCCTTGGCCGCCACCATGCCCTTGGGGCGCCGTCTCCGGCGCGAACGCCTCGAGTTCGCCTGGTGGCTCGAGCACGGCACGGGACGGGCAGCCGGCGCAGCGATCCCCGGCGCCCCCTTTGAGGTCCGCTGCTACGTGCGCCACCGCGGCGCCATGAACCTGGACGCGACAGGCCTCGAGCCCATCGTCCCCAGCGCCGTCAAGGTCGAGCGCTGCCCCACCGCCATCCGTCTCGCCGCGCGGACCCGGACCGAGTTTCGCCTCACCCTCCTGGCCCCCGCAGCCGGACGCCTCGTGTTGCATGGGCTGGCGCTGCGCCTGCGCGGGCCCCTCGGATTCTTCGAGACGCCGCTCTACTTCCCCAATCCGCTCGTCATCAAGGTGCTGCCCCGCGCGGCCGCCGGACGACCGAGGGCGACGGCGATGCGTCAACCCGCCTCCACGGCCCGGGCGGGGCGCGCCGTGGTCCGGCACCGTGGCGGCGGCACGGAGCTGCACGAGCTCCGTGAGCTCGTCCCGGGCGACCCCTTCAAGGCGATCGCGTGGAAAGCGAGCGCCCGTCGAGGACGGCTGATGGTCAAGGAGGTCGAAGAGGAGATCCAGCAGACCCGCTGGATCCTCCTCGACGTCAGCGGAACGATGCGCGCCGGCCCTCCGGGGCGACGCAAGCTCGACTACGCCATCGAGGTGGCGGCAGCGGCGGCCACGGAAGCGGAGGCAGCCGGCGACCGAGTAGGCCTGATCACCTTCGACGCGCGGGTGGTCACACACCTGGCGGCCCACGAGGGCAAATCGCAACGGCTCCGGATCTACGATGCCCTGCTCGGCGCCACGGAGATCGTCGACGAGGACCTGACGGATATCGACGAGCAGGCGCTCGCGGAGCTCGTCGCCCGCTACGTGCGCCAGCAAGACGGAGTCGACTTCTACCGCGGTCACGACGGCGTCGATGGCCCGGGGCTCGTCGACCACGTGCGGCGCGCCCTGGGCGAGATGCGCCCGTCGGAGCGCGCCGCGGTACGAGCGTCGAGCCCCATGTCCCAGTGGCTGCGCCGCTTCTGCCGGGCCCGTGGCCTTCCCCTGCCTCACCGAGCCGACGCAGGGGACCACGGCAAGAGCCTCGCCCTCGCCGACGCGCTACAGAGGGTCGGCGGGCGATCGCGTTCGCCGACGTCGATCCTCGTCTGCAGCGACTTCGACGGAGTCCTCGATCCGTCCCCGATCGTCGCTGCCTTGCGGCTCGTCCGCGCACACCGCCACCGGGTGACCGTCCTTCTTCCCGACGCGATGTCCCAAGCGCCCCCAGCGACCGAACCGCTCGCCCAGACCCTGGCGCGCGTGTACGCGCGCAGCGAGGAGCGTCGCCTTCGCGAGACCCGCGAGCTCCTGGGGCGCCTGGGGATCCCCGCGCTCGTGGCGCGCCGGGGCGAGAGCCCTCACCTCGTCGCCGCACGGGCCTGCCGGGCGGCGCTGCGGAGGGCGGCGTGACCCCGCAGCCCTGGGACCGCTGGGAGGACCCGCGCCGTGTGCTGGCGCGCCATGGGCTGCGTCCGAGCCGGCGGCACTCCCAGAACTTCCTGACGAGCAAGAGCGTCGTGGAGGACATCGCGGCAGCCGTCCTGGAGGAGGCCTCACCGGGATGCGAGGTCCTCGAGATCGGCCCCGGCGTCGGCACCTTGAGCGCCGAGCTCGTGCGGCGGGGCGCACGGGTCACGGCGATCGAGAAGGACCCGCGAATGCTCCAGCTCCTCGAGAAGGAGTTCGGCGAGCTCGACGCACTTCGGGTCGTGTCCGGGGACGCGGTCGCCCTGCGCATCGACGCGTGGATCCCCGTGCCAGGACGGGTCGCGGGCAACCTCCCGTACGCGATCACGGGCGTCATCCTTCGACGTCTCGTCGAACAGCGACGCTGCGTGCAACGCGCGGCGCTCATGGTCCAGCGCGAGGTGCGCGACCGCCTGACGGCGGCGCCAGGGACCAAGGCCTACGGCGCTCCGACCGTCTTTGTGCAGAACGTCTACGAGGTGGCGGACGTCTGCTCGGTGCCGCCAGGCGCATTCCACCCGCCGCCAAAGGTGCACAGCTCGGTGATCGTGCTGCGACCCCGCCATGCTCCCCGAGCCAAGGACGACACCACGTTCACTCAGCTCGTTCGTGCCGCCTTCGGGCAGCGCCGCAAGACGCTGCGCAACGCTCTGCGCGCTGCCTTCGACCGGGAGCGGGTCGAGGCGGCCCTCGCGCGCTGCGGCATCGACGGCGGCCGCCGCGGCGAGACGCTCACCGTCGAGGAGTTCGGAGCCCTCGGCGCCGCCCTTCGCTGAGCCCGCGGGGAGCACGGAGCCCCCCGGAGACGCTGTCTTGGGGCGGCGGCTATGGAGTCGCCTGCCGCGGGAGCGCCCAGGCCTCCCTCAGACATGCCTCGGCGTCCGCGAGGAGCGCCCGCAGGTCGGCGCGCACGGATTCGTCCGAGGCCGCGACCGAGGTCGCCTCGAGCGCCTCGCGCAGGGTCTCGTCCTCCGGCTCGCCAAGCTCGTCCGCCCCGCCCGCCATAGCCCGAGCGATGCGCCAGAGGGCGAGCGCTGCGGCGGGAGCGAGCTGCGGGTCGTCGCCTCCGGCCACGGCGGCGAGCGCAGCGACGGCCGCGCGAGGTTCGCGGAGCCAGGGCGCCGCACGGATCGCCCCGAGCCGCTCCGCTCCAGCCCCCTGAGCGATCCGGCGCAGGACCTCCTCGTCGCCGAGCGACTGGGCCTTCCGCGCCAGCTCCAGGGGGTCGGCGGTCGGCCGAGGCCCGGTCCGCTGGCCGCTCGCCGCCGCAGCGATGAGGAACGAAATCGACACGAGGACTCGCACGGGCCCAGCATGCCTCGGTTGAATCGACGAGGCGAGCGCGATACCACCGCCCCCATGAACCAGCCGACCCTTCCGCTGGCGCTCGCCGTGGCTTTCTCGATAGGCGCCGCGCCGGTCGCCGCCCAGCGCCTTCGTCTCGCCGACGCCGCGCAGATGCTCGACTCGAGCGATCGGGACGAGGTGCGGATGGGGATCGAGGGCCTGGGCAGCCTCGGCGGTCGCCGCGCTGCCGCCGCCCTGACAGCCCGGATCCGCCGCGGGCTCCCGGCGGACCTCCTCGACGTGGCGGTCGAGACCCTGGGCCTGTTGGGCGAAGCGAGCGCGGGCCCTGTGCTCTTTGAGCTCGCCAACCATCGGCGCCCCGAGGTGCGGCGCGCGGCCATCGAGGCGATCGTGAGCTGCCGGCCGCGGGGCGCCTCGGCGGCGCTGATCGGCGCCCTGGACGACCTCGACCCGCGGGTGCGCGCCAGCGCCGCCGTCGGCCTTGGACAGATCGGCGATACGAACGCCCTGGAGGTGCTTTTTCAGGCCCTCGACCGCGGACTGCTCGAAGCCGCCACGGCGATCGGGCAGCTCGCCGACGAGCCGGCGCTCCGGCGCCTGGTGGGTTACCTCGGCCGTATCCCCTTCGATGCCCTGGCGCCCGCGCTCACCGAGGTCTTCGCGCGCCGCGACGTGAGCAGAGAGGTAAAGCTCGACCTCGTCGGCCGAGTCGCCGAGCTGGCGACCCCCGAGGCGCGGGAGTACCTCACCGAGCTCGCCGAGGCCCTGGGCGACGGCCCGCTGCAGCAAGCTGCCGAGGAAGCGGCGCGCGGCATCGTGGAGGGAGGCTGAGATGCGTTGGCTGTTGTTCCTCGCGACCCTCTCGGCCTGTGGAGCGGCCAGTGGCGGCCCGGCGTTCTCTCCCACCTACCCCGACAACGTGGACGAGGCGATCCAGGCGGTGCTCACGAGGCTCCGCACCGCTCCGCCGAACGACGACGAGCCCGCGGTCGCCGCCGGGGTGACCGACGACGAGCTGATGGTCGTGGACCTCCGCGAGCGCCGGTTGCTGTGGCGACAAGCTGTCGTGAGCCCCGTAAGCGCGCCTCGGATCGCGGGCGAGCTGGTCCTCCTGCACGAACGGAGCGGGATCGTCGCCCGAGACCTGCGTAGCGGTGCGATCCGCTTCACTCAGCCAGACGAGGCGCTCTACCTCGCGGGCGCCGACGGCGAGGGTGAGCGCACGGTCCTGAGCCTCACGACGGGCGGCGGCGTCGGAGCGCGCTCCAAGATCGTGCTCGCCCGGGCCGGCCACATCGTCTGGACGAAGTCCATCGACTACGCCGCCGGTGCCCCCGCCCTCGCCGCGGGCATGGTGTTCATCCCCTGGGCTACGCAGAACCTGAGCATCCTCGACGCCGACACGGGCGAAGAGCTCGCGCGCGTGCGGATCGCCGACACGGTGATCGGCCGCGCCTTCCGGCAGGGCAACAGCGTCTACTTCGGCCAACGCGGCCTCTTCCGGCTCACGGCGAGCATCACCGGCGGGCGGACGGAGGCGGCGGCCTATTTCGAGCCGCAGCTTCCCGAGTTCCCTGGGGACCCGCCGTTCATGGTCGACCCCTATCAACCGGCTCCTGCGCCCTCGAGCGCGTTGCACCGCGTCCGCTATGCCTGGCACGCCGCCGGCGAGGGTGACGAGGTGCGCCTCGCCGACGACAACCTCTACGCGATCTTCTACCGCGTGGTCTTCGCGCTCGACCCTGCCGGCGATTCGGTCCGGTGGGTCTACGTGCACGAACGGGACATCGTGGGGGCCCAGGGACAGGCGGGCGGCCTCCTCATCGCCGACGCCGACGGCGGTTTCACACGTCTCTCGGCCCACGATGGGCTGCCGCACTGGAGCCATGACGCCGACACCACGGCGCTGGCCGCCTCGCTCCGTGCAGAAGGTTTCGCGCCGGACGAAGGCCCCCAAGGACAGGCCGCGCCGCTCCGCGACCAGCTCCTCGCTGCCGCGCACGATCCCGACGCCCGCCTCGTGCCCGCCCGGGTCCTGGCGACTCGGATGCTGGCGGCGCTTCCCGAGGCCGAGGCAACCGGCCACCTCATCGCCCTGTGCGACGACCGGCGGGCTCCCCCGCCGGTGAAGACCGCCGCCTGCGAGGCCCTGGCCGAACGCACCACCGGCTCGGAGCTCGTGCTGGAGGCCCTCGAGCGCCACGCGCGCTTCCTCGCGCAAACCACCGCCCCGCCGGTTGGAGCCCTCGCCCGAGCTGCGGTGCACATGCAAGCCCGAGAGGCGGTGCCGCTGCTCTTGAGCCACGTGCGCGACCCCGCGACGGAGGCGCCGGACCTGGCACCGCTCATCGACGCCATCGCCGCCCTCGGCGATCGCTCCGCGCTGGAGCCGCTGAGGGACTTTCTGCGTCTCTACCACGCCGAAGCGACGGACGACGCCCTGGTCGCCGCCGTCGGTGCAGCCGCCGACGCCCTCGTGGCGCTCGAGGGCGCCTCCGCGGCCGAGACCATCGAACCCCTCGCGGAAGACCCGCTCGCGCCGGAGCCCGCGCGGGCACGGCTCCGCGCCACCTTGAGCGCCCTGGCGGCCGAAGAGGAGCAGGGAGAGGAACCCCCGAGCGACGGGGAGGGTGAGGCCACGACCGATGACGGCGCGACCGATGCCGCGACCGACGAGCGCCCCGAGCGCATCGACGCCGCCGTCGTGGCTCGAACGCTCGACCCGGTGCAGGCCGAGCTGAGGGCCTGCCTGCGCCAAGACTCCGAAGGGGCCCGGGCGGCGCGCCTCGTCCTCCGCATCGGCGGCGACGGCACCCTGCAGCACGTGAGCGTCTCGCCCCGGCGCCTGGCCGGCTGCATCGAGCCGATCGTACGGCGCGCGCGCTTCCCGGCCAGCCGGCGCAATGTGAACGAGCAGGTCACCTACCGCGTGCGACGCTGAGGCCTTCGATGCGTGACGCACCGCTTTGTTGTCCCCGCCGCTCCCGTCTGGCACGCCTCGGGCTGTGGTGGCGGCGGTGGCGCGTACAGACGTCCTGGGAGCGCTCGAGGTGAGCTGGCGTGCCGCCTGGCTCTGCGCGGTCGGGGTCGTCCTCGTCATGGGAGGTTGCCCACCCAGGAGCTCGAAGGAGCGGACGCTGCCGGCCGTCACGAGTGACGATCCCGCCGCCGAGGCATCGCTCCGGCAGGCCCAGGAGGCCGCGGACGCCGGCGACCTCGACGCTGCCGAGGACCGCTACCGCGCCTTCTTGCGAGACTTCCCCGACGACCCCCTCGTGGCCCTCGCGCACCTCGGGCTCGGGCGGGTGCTCCTCGCCAAGGGCGCCATCGCCCAGGCCCGCGCCGAGTTCGCGCCCCTTGGCGAGCACCCGGACCCAGCGCTCGCGGAGCGCGCACGCCTCTACGAAGCGGTCGCGATGCACCTCGGAGGCGAGAGCGCCCAGGCCATCGAGCGCCTGCGGCCTCTGGCGGGCCGCACCGCCGACCCGGACGACACGGCCCTGCTCTACCAGACCCTCGGGGCAGCCGCCGAGCGCCTGGGCCAACGCGCAGAGGCCGTCGCCGCTTACGACGCGCTCGTCCGCAGCGAAGCCCCGGCGGAGGCCAAGACCGAGGCACGGACCCGCCTCGACGAGCTGGTGAGGGCTCTGGACGCCGACGAGCTCGACGGGCTCTTCGACCGCCTCCCTCGGGACGGCCACGCCTGGCCCGAAGTGGGTCGCCGCGCGCTCCGGGAGGCCTTCGCGCGGGGTGACCTGGCCCGAGTGCGGTCCGTCGCCGCAGCCCTCGAGGCCCAGGACGTCCCCCTCGACCGCGACCTCCAGTCGATCGCGCTTCGCGCCGAACGGACCGGGCGCACGGATCTGGGCGCCATCGGCGCCATCCTCCCGCTCACGGGCCGCGGGCAGGAGGTCGGCCGGCTCGCGCTGCAAGGACTGATGCTGGCCGCAGGGCTCCCGCCGGAGGCTCCGCCCGGCCCTGGGACGCCTCGCATCTTCTTCCGCGACAGCCGCGGTGAGGCCGCCCGCGCCGCCCGTGCCGTCGACGATCTGGTGACCCTGCACCAGGTCGTCGCCATCGTGGGCCCAGTGGACGCCCGCGCCGCCCGCGCCGCCGCACATCGCGCCCAGGAGCTCGGCGTACCGATCCTCACCCTGAGCCCCGAGCGCTCGGTGGTGGACGAAGGCGAGCTCGTCTTCCGCCTCTTTCCTTCCCCGCAGGACGAAGCAGAGGCCCTCGTGGCCTACGCGCTGGCTCGGGGCGCGCACCGCTTCGCTGCCTTCCGGCCGGACCACGGTTACGGGGCCACGATGACTGGCGCCGTGCAGCAGGCGGTGCAGCGGCGCGGCGGCGAGTGGGTCGGTGAGGTCCGCTACTCCCCCGAGGCGACGTCCTTCGGGGAGCCCCTTCAGGCGCTCGCGGGGCTTCGTTTCGACGCCCTGCTGATCCCGGACCACGCGCGGCGAGTTGCCCTCATCGCGCCGGCCCTCGCCGCCGCAGGGTACTGGAGCGGAGCGCCCGGTGCGCAAGCCCCGGCCGGTGCGCGGCCCGTCCAACTCCTCGTTCCGAGCGTCGGGCTCGACGAGGCGCTGCTTCGGACCACGAGCCGCTACCTTCAGGGCGCAGCCTTCGCCCACGCCTTTCCCCCCGGCAGCGTCGAGGGGCTCAGGCGCGAGTTCGCCGACGCCTTCGCCGAGCGCTTCCGGCGCAGCCCCGACGCCTACGCGGCCTCGGCCTTCGACGCCTTCCACCTGGTGCGCGCCGCGGTCGCCGCAGGGGCCCGGTCGCGCGAGGAGGTCGCCCAACGCCTCGCCTCCGGCCTGGAAGTCGACACCGTGGGGCCGAGCCGCGGCTTCGACGCCCACCGCCAGCCACTCCACGGCACGCGGGTGTGGGTCTTGGAAGCGTCGGGTCTTCGTCCACCGCCGCCGTGAGGCGCCCGGGGCCCGCTCACTGCATCAGGAACAGCGCCGCGCCCCCGAGAACGAGCGCCAGGAGCAGACCCGCGACGAGCCCCACGACCAGCCCTCCCCGCGGGCCTTTGGGCCGCGCCTCGGGCGCACCGGTCGCCACGGGCACGGTGATCCGATCGCGCTCACTCGGCTCGGCCGGCCCGACGGCAGGCGCCGGCGCAGCGACTTGCGGCGGCGCGGTCAAGGAGAGCGCCCGCGCGATCTCCGCTCTCGGCGTCTGGCCCCAGCGGCGGTGATCCCCCTCCAGGCCGAAGGCCCGAACGACCTCGTCCGCGAAGGCGCCCGCAGAGCTCGGCCGCTCGGCCTTGTCCTTGCGAAGCCCACGGAGCACCACCTCGTCGAACGCGGACGGGTAGCGCGGGTTCAGGGAGCTTGGCGGCGGCGGATCCTGGTTGACGATCTTCATCAGGATCTCCGCGACGTTCGCCCCCTCGAAGGCGACCCGCCCGGTCGCCATCTCCCAGAGGATCGCAGCGATGGCGAAGACATCGGTCCGCTGGTCGACGTCGAGCTTCCCCATCGCCTGCTCCGGCGACATGTAGTACGGCGATCCGAGGGTCGTACCGAAGGCGGTCAGCTTCGGGCCGGTCTCCATCTGCAACTTCACCGAGCCGAAATCCAGCACCTTCACGACGTCTCCTTCGTCCGACTGCACGAGGAACACGTTGTCCGGCTTGAGGTCGCGGTGGATGACGCCAAACGAGTGCGCGTGGTCGAGGGCGGAGGCGAGCTGACACACGATACGGAGCGCACGATCCGGAGAGAGGGCTCCTTCGCGCGCGATGGCCGCGCTCAGCTCCTCCCCGCGCAGGTACTCCATGGTCAGAAACCAGGAGCCATCGCCGGTCTCGCCGAATTCCTCGACCCTCACGATGTTCGGGTGGTCGAATTCCTCGGCCGTCTCGTACTCCCTCTTGAAGCGCTCGACCGCGACCGCGTCCTTCGCGACCTCGGGATGCAGCACCTTGATGGCCACCTGCTTCTTCGTCTGGGGGTGACGCCCTTCGTAGACCCGACCCATCGCCCCGTCAGCAACGCGGGCGGCGACGATGTACGACTTGAGCTGTGTGCCAAGGCGCGGGTCGAAGTCGTCGGGGTCCTGCTCCTGGATCGTGACCGTGCCGTCGTGCCCACAGAAGAACACGTCGTCCCCATAGACCGCTGCGCATGCCGGACATTTGCGCGCCACGGCGCGATGGTAACCCCTCACCCCATCGGCGGAAAGCCTCACCAGCGCATCCACCGGCGCTCGGTCGGATCGTAAGCCAGGGTGAGCTCGTCGTCGGCTTCGGTCCGCACACGGAAACACACGAGCTGCTCTCCGGCGACGCCGCCACCCTCCTCCCAGCGGCCCAGCACATCGCTGATGCGCTGCCGCCGCCCCCCCTCGACGAAGGCCGTCGGTGCGAAGGGCCAGCCCGTCGCCCGGCGCGTCGACACATGGAGACCGGGCGCGCAGGGATCCCACGGCGGAGGCGCGATGCCTGCCTCGCGCCGAAGCTTCGTGACCGCCTCCTCGACGGCCCCGAGCAACGCCTGGGTCGTGCCCCGGGCCTCCACCACCACCACGAGCGCGTACCCCTCGCCGAGGGCCCGGACCACGAACTCGCGTCCGACGCCCGCGACCTCGAGGCTCGACGGATGCCCGGCACCAAGCCCCCTGGCGAAAGTACGCACCCGGTCCATCACGAGCCGCATATGTGCCCCGGCAACGCGGGCCTCGTATGGGGAGATCGCCGAGCAGTAGTCCACCGTCTCGCCTTCGTCGTCGACGAACACCGCGGCCAGGATCGCGGGCTCGCGCGTCCACAGCTCGCGCAGGGTCGGCGTGAAGAGGGTCTCCTCCATGTCCCGCGCGGCCTCCTCGCTGGGCGCACGGATCCGCAACGCGAAGGTCGACGAGCGCCGGTTCACAAGCCGAGCTCCAGGGCCATCGCGTGCCGAATCGCCACCTCGTGGCGCGTCACGCCACGCTCCCGCTCGAGCCTCTCGACGAGGGCGTGGAGCCGCGCAAAGCGACGCTGGGCGAGCAGTTCGTCGCGGAGCCAGCGGCGGCGCGATTCGAAGCTCGGCACGAACTCCGGCAGCACGACCCGAACCACGATCACGTGCCAACCGTAGGAAGTCCGGACTACTCGAGGCACGACCCCAGGCTCCTCGAGGGCGAAGGCAGCCTCGCGAAACGACGCCTCCAGGGGAGCGTCCGGACCGAAAAGCGGCACCTCCTCGACGACGAGGTCCGGGGCCGAACGCCAGCGTTCGAGATCCGGGTCCTGAGCGAGGGCAAGAAGCACGGCCTGGGCGCGCACTCGCGCGGCCTCCTCGATGGCGGCCGGCGCCCCTTCGGCCACCGGCACCAGGACGTGCACGACGCCGCGCTGTGCGGGGCGCCTCCAGTCCGCGACCCGCTCTTCGTAGAGCGCGCGCAAATCTTCCTCGGAGACCTCGTCGGATACCTCGGCGGCCACCTCCCGCAGCAACGCCTGGACCGCCGCGCGGCGCGCCTCTCGTCGCACCCGCACCTCCCCGGCGTAGCCCTCCTGCTCGGCCTCCAGCGCCAGGAGCAGCTCCCCCTCGAGACGGTCGAGGGCCTGCCGTGGGGCAAGGCGGCCCCGCCGAGCCAGCGCTGTCACCTCGGCGCGCCTCACGGGGTAGCCTTCGACGGTCGCGACGATCTCACCGGTCGCTCGCGCGTCCCCCCGGACGACCTGCCGGCGCGCCGGAGGCTCACCGCCGGCGCACGCCACCAGGAGCAGCAGCGCGAAGGGACGCATCACTCCCCCAACGAGGGACGAAGAAGCTCGACGCCCGCGCCCAGGAGCGCCAAGCCGATGAACGACAGCAGGATCGCCGCCACGTAGTCGTGCGCGCGCAGGTCCATCACCCCGAGGAAAAGCGTGACCAAAGCAGCGAGAAGGAGCAATGTCCCCAGTCCTTCGCGGAGGCGGCTCATGGCGTCACGTCTCACTCGAGCCCCGGGCTCACGTCATGCCGTAGTTCTTCAGCTTCTTGTGCAACCCTTCTCGGGTGATGCCCAAGGTCTTGGCCGTCGCGCTCTTGTTGTTTCCGTGCTCCTCGAGCGCCTGACGGAGGAGCCACTTCTCGATCTCCTCCATCGTCTCTTTGAGAGTGCCCTTCGCCGGCCGGACGCGGTCGAGGATCGACTCGGCCTGACGAATTCGTGGACTCAGGTGCTGCGGCTCGATGAACTGCTCTGGCTCTGCCTGGATCACGAGCCGCTGCACCTCGTTCTCGAGCTCGCGCACGTTCCCGGGCCATTTGTAGGCCTGCATCGCCTCCATGGCGTGCTGGCTGAACCCCCGCACCGAGCGACCGAACTCTTCCGTATAGCGCTTGAGGAAGTGTACCGCGAGGGTCGGGATGTCCTGCCGTCGCTCCCGGAGCGGTGGCAGACGGATGGGGAAGACCTTGAGCCGGTAGTAGAGGTCCTCGCGGAAGCGTCCCTCGGCGACCTCCTTCTCGAGGTCTCGGTTCGTCGCCGCGACGATCCGCGTATCGACCCGCTTGGTGCGGCTGCTGCCCACCGGACGGATCTCGCCCTCCTGGAGCACGCGCAGGAGCTTGGCCTGCAGCGAGACGGGCATCTCGCCCACCTCGTCGAGGAAGAGGGTGCCCCCGTCCGCCAGCTCGAACAGTCCCTTCTTGTCGTCCGTCGCGCCGGTGAACGCGCCCTTCTTGTGACCGAAGAGCTCGCTCTCGAGTAGGTTCTCCGGCATCGCCGCGCAGTTCTGCGCCACGAAGAGCTTGTCACGCCGGTTCGACCAGTAGTGGACCGCGCTCGCGACGAGCTCCTTGCCGGTCCCCGTCTCCCCCTCGATGAGCACGGTCACGCGCGTGTCGACGACCTTGCGGAGGTGCTCGAAAACCTCCTGCATCGCCTTGCTCTCTCCGATGATTCCGTCGAAGCGACGCCGCTCCTCGCGACGCTTCAGGTAGGCGTTCTCGCTCCGCTGGCGTTCCTCGGCCGCACGCAAGCGGCCAACGAGCCGCGCCCGAATGAAACCCTGGCTCGCGCTCTGCGCCAGCAGCGCGAGGATGTCGAGGTCCGACTCCTTGAACAACCCCTGCGCGGCTCGGTTGTCGACCTGCAACACACCAAGGATCCGCTCCCCCTGCCAGAGCGGCACGCCGATGGTCGAGAGGATCTGCGCCGCCATGAGCGAGGCCGTCTCGCCGACGTCCCGGCGGGCGTCGGCCGCGAGCACGGCGGCTCGTTCCTTGACGACGCGCTTGAACACGCTCCGAGTGATCGGGATCGCTTCGCTGTCGCCTCCATCCCGCACCCGCGTACCCACGGGCACGTAGCGCGACGACTTCTTGCTCCGCCCCTGCTCGTCCTCCTCGCGGAGCGCCACCGTCACGTGGGTCGCCCGCGGCAAGAAGCGGAATACCTGGACGGCCACGGCGTCGATCACCTCGTCGAGGTCGATCGCGGCGCTGATGGCCTTCTGTGCGTCGTAGAGTGCACCGAGCAGGTCGCGATCGACCGTCTGCTCGACGGCCTCGAGGTCCTCGACGTTTCGGACCGAAACGATCTTTGCATCGTCTTCGTCCTCGTCGCAGAGGGTCACCGCGACCTGGACGGCCCCGCCTTCCTCGCCGAGCTCGATCACGTCCCCGGTCGAGAGCACGAGCTCGCGCCCCGGCTCGGAGGCGAGGCTCCGAGGCTCGCCACCCCGCAGCACCCGCGTGCCGTTGGTCGAGTAGTGGTCCCGGAGCACCCAGGCGGTGCCGTTGAACACCACCGACGCGTGTTCGCCCGAAACGTGATGGTCGGCGAGCACGAGGTCGTTGGACTCGGCGCGGCCGATACGCACCAAGTCCTCATCGCTCTCGAACGTCCTCCCGGTCGACTGGCCCGTTCGGACCTCCAGGCGGATCATCGCTTCGGCTCCTCTCCCGCGGCGCGCCACGCGAGCAGGCCGGGCTGCCGTCGAGCGACGCTCATCCGCCCATGCGAGCCCGGAGGCGCGCCTGGATGGGGAGCGCCTCCCGCGAAAAGGCGTTCCAGACTGCGCGCCCCTCTTCGGTCCGCCGCAGCTCGTCGATCTTGTCGATCGCTGCTTGGCTGCCCGCGGTGGCCACGCGATCGAGCGCGGACACTGCCGAGAGACGAACCTCGACGTCGGGGTGCCCGAGCTTCTCGACGAGCGCGTTGATGACCTGCTCGTTTCCGCGCCCGAGGCGGCCCAGCATGAAGGCCGCCTTGCGGACGACGTCCTTGTCCGAATCGTCGAGCTTGCGGATGTAGCAGGCGATGTCCTCGTCGCATTCGTTCGCGACGGCGATGGCCTTCTCCGTGCCCTGCTGGAAATTCGTGTAGTAGGGGTCGTCCTCGGCGCTGGCAAGCCAGCGGGTCAGCTGCTCCATCTCGCTCTTGTTGGCGAGCAAGGCGTAGGCGGTGACCGCCTCCAGCCGCACCGGCGGCTGCTGATCGGTGTCCTTGGCTTGCTCCAGGAAGAACGGCAGAAACCCTGGATCGTAAAGCGAACGCATCGCGGCGATGAGCTGCGCCTTGAAAGCGACCCCCTGATAGTCGTCGGGCACGCCCCGATACACGTTCATGAGCGTCTCGCGCACCCGCGGCAGGTCCTCCGGCTCGAGGTTCAGCCGCACGATCGCGATGGCCGCGTTCACACGCCGGAACTGATCCTCCGCCTGCGTCTCGGCGAGCAGCGGCTCGAGGGCCTCGCGGAAGCCAAGGGAACCCAGCGCGTAGGTCGCCTCAGCGCCCACGATCTGCTGCACGCTCATCTGCGCCGCCGCGTTCTCGTCCCGCTGCCGAACAGCCTCGATGTAAGCCTGGGCGATGGCGTTGGCTTCCTCGTTCTCGCCCCGCAACGTCCGAAGCAGCGGTTCGAGGGCCGGCCGGCCCACGCGAACGAGCACCTCGGCGGCCACGTCGTTCATACGCATCGCGGGATTGTTGGGAGCGAACAGGTACAGCCCCTTGATCATCGGCTCGACGGCCTCGGCCCCAGCGACGGCGCCGAGCTGCTCGGCGGCGAGTCGGTTGATGAGAAAGTTCTGCTCCTCGGTCTGGGTCGTGGCGATGCGCGTGAGGATCGGCGTGGCCGCTGGGGTCGCCAGCGCACCGAGCGCTCGGAGCATCTCGATGCGCATGCGGTTGTCGACACCCCGAGATTGGCGCACCTTGGCCAGCGCCTCTCCCAGCTTGGCGGCGACGTTGGCGCGCTCGCCCTCAGGCACCTCGATGAACTTGAGGGTCTGCGCGGCGCGGATGGCGTGCTCTTCGGACACCTCCTGGCGCCAGTCCAACGCCTGGATCAACGCCGGCAGCGTGCAGGGGTGCCGAATCTCGTTCATCAGGTCCAACATCGCCAGCCCGTTCTGCGTGTCCATGGGGTTGTCGATGTAGGCCTGCACGAGCTTGTCGCAGATGGCCTCGCGGACCTCGACGACCGGAGCGGCGTCCCGGTTGCCTTCGTTGTCCTGAAGCGCCTTGGACCAGATCTTCTGCAGGTTGCGGATGGCGTTCTGGCGCCGGACCGGATCCGACAGCTCCTCCGCCTGCCCCGCGGGGTCGTCCGGCGCGGCGTGGCACGCCACGACGATCGAGGACAAGAGACTCAGCAAGATCCCTAGCGTCAGCCTTTTCATAGCGCTCCCTCGCTCCCTCATGCGGCCCGCGCCGCCCATCCAGCCCCCCCCGACGCCCAACGATACGCAATACATCCCGTGGGCTTACGGAAGCGACGGGGACGATATGCCGCCGCGGGAAGAGGTGTCAACGAGCTTTCACACTCCTTCGCCACGCTGAGTCGACGCCCCCGCGAAGCGCCACACGAGGTCGACGCGCCCTCGCGGCCCCGTGAAGCGCAGCGTGACCTGGGAGGCATCGGGCGCGATGGTGGGCGTCCCATCGGGACGAGTGGCGGGGAACACGATGCGAAACGCCTGCCGGTGAGGATGGATCGACGGAAAATAGACCCGCTCGACGGCGCTCGGACGCCGAACCCGCCGGATCTCCACCGGCGAGGTCTGGCGCCCCTCCGGGTCGAGGAGGATCACGCGCCAGGCCGAGGTGTCCCCCGCGATGTTTTGCTCGCGGTAGCGGGGACCGGCCAGCGTCACGAAGAAGCGGTGATGCTCGCGAGCGTCCTGCAGCGTCGCCCGCAGGAGCTCCTCCCGGGCGGCGGCATCGAGGGAATGGTCGGCGGCGTAACGCACGACGTAGGCCCAGCGAAACTCCCACGACTCGAACGTGGCGGTCGCGTGGAGGACATCGTCCATGTTCCCCCAGGCGAACTCATCTGCCTCACGGGTCCAGGCATCGTAGACGGCAGGGTAGTCGTCGGCCGTGAAGTCTCGGGGCCCCGCTCGTAGCTGGATCTGCGCGGGAGCGCAGGCGGCAAGGAGAGCGATGAGAGGGACGCGCTTCATCGGTCCGGCAGGAAGTCGCGACGAGTGTACAGTGTGGCGAAGGGCACGCCGGCGTTCTCGAACGCCTCCGCGGCCCCCTCGAGCCGATCGACGACCGCCACGACCCCCACGACCTCGAAGCCTTCCTCACGCAGCGCGGAGGCGGCCCGGAGGGTCGAGCCACCAGTGGTGACCGTGTCTTCGAGCAGCGCGAGAGGTGCGCCCGCGGGCAGGTGGGCGGCGCCCTCGACGCGGCGCCGGCTTCCGTGGGCCTTGGCGTCCTTGCGTACGTAGACCGCGTCGAGGGAGGGGCCGTCGGCCACCGAGGTCATCGCCACCGCCGACGCGAGAGGGCATCCTCCGAGCACCACGCCGGCGACCGCGACCGGCGGCCGGGGCAGACGCCGCACCGCGGTCAAGAGCGCCGCCCCCGCGAGCGCGTGCCCGCGCGCGGTCAGTACCGTCGGCTTGCAGTCGATGAAGAAGTCGCTCTGGACCCCCGACGCGAGGGTGAATCGGCCGCGACGAAAGCTCCGCTCACGGAGCATCTGCAGCAGCGCGTCGGCCACGCTCAGGACCCTCCGCGTCGGCGCCCGCGGACACGACCGACGCTGGGCATGCGCAGCGGGCGGCGACGCGGATCCGCGGCCTCGGAGCGCGTGGGCGCGGGCGTCGGCTCCTCGGCCCTCGGCGCCTCCTCCCGCATCGCCTCCGCCGGTCGGGCCTCGAAGGGCGTCCGGGGGGCCTCCTCGAAAACCCCCGCCTCGGCAGGGGCTTGTCTGGAAGGCGCCGGGAGCCCGCTGAAGGTGTGCAGCGCCGGGTCGTAGGCGCTCAGCCGGGGCTCCCCCACCTCGTTCATGTGGACCTGCCCTCGAAATCGGGCGCCGACCGCGACCTGCACCCGCGGCGCCGTCAGCTCGCCCACGAGCCGAGCCGACTCCTCGACGCGCACCGCCAGCTCACCGTAGGCGTCCCCCTTGAGGACGCCTCGTACCGTCACCGTGCGCGCGCGAACGTGGCCGCGAACCTGGCCGCCAGCCTCGATGAGCAGCGCACCAGAGACATGGATGGGGCCGTCGACCTTGCCGGCCACCACCAGATCCGCGTCGCCTTCGATGTCGCCGACGAGGGTCACGCCGGCAGGGATCACGCTCGTCTTCTTCATTCGAATTCCGGCAGCTCGACATCCATCTCGACGGTCCCCAGGAGCGCGCCGCCGTCCTCGAGGCCCACCCGCGGAGCGCGCACATCGCCCACCAGGCGGCCACCCTCGCGGACGATCACCTCCGCCGCCTCGACGTCACCCTCCAGGCGGCCTTCGACGGCGACCCGGCGCGCGATCACCGGCGCCCGAACTCGGCCGCGCCCACCGACCCGCAGGTCGCCCTGGAGGTTCAGCTCTCCTTCGAAGGAGCCCTCGATGGTCAGATCGCCCTCGCCGCTCACCCGCCCGCGGACGACGAGCTCGGCTCCGAGGTACCCAGGAATGTTCGCGTCGGTCATGGCGTGGTCGAGAACGCGCCGCGGGGCGGCCGCGGAGGAAGATTCAGCGCCCCACCCTCCCATGTCAACGGCTCGCGCGCTCGGAGGTTCGGTGCTACCCGCCCGTAACGACCGGGCCGGTGGCCCGTCTCGGTGGCTAGTGGCGACGACGGAATCAGGCACGCGCGACGCGATCGACGACCCCGGGGATCTCCTCGCCCCGTTCCTGGCGTCGGAAAAGCCGCGCGCCGCCTGGCGGGTGGGGACGGAGGCCGAGAAGTTCGGCATGCACGCGAGCGGCCGGCCCGCGCGCTTCAAGGGCGAGATCGACGTGATCCTCCAACGCCTGGCAGAACGCCACGGCTGGGTGCCCCAGCAGGAGCACCCCGATCGGCCCGTCATCGCGCTGAGCCGCGGCGGAGCCAACATCACCCTGGAGCCTGGGGGCCAGCTCGAGCTCAGCGGCGCACCGGTCGAGACCATCCACGCGACCGAGCTCGAGTTCGGCGGCCATCTCGCGGAGGTCGATGCGGCGAGCGCCGACCTCGGCCTGCACTGGCTCGGCCTGGGCTTCCACCCCCTTGCGCGGCAGGCCGACCTGCCTTGGGTGCCGAAGCTGCGCTACGGCGTGATGCGCCAGTACTTGCCGACGCGGGGCAGACGAGCCCTCGACATGATGCGCCGCACCGCGACGGTCCAGGCCAACCTCGACTACTCGAACGCCGACGACGCCTTCCGCAAGCTGAGGGTCGGCCTGCGGCTACAGCCCGTCGTCGGCGCGCTCTTCGCCAACGCCCCATGGTACGAGGGGCGCGCCACGGGCCACGTCTCGCACCGCCTCGAGGTCTGGGAGGACGTGGACCCGGATCGCACGGGGCTGCTCACGTTCCTGTGGGAGGGACCGGCGGACTACCGACGCTACGTCGACTGGGCGCTCGACGCCCCCATGTTCCTGATCGTCCGCGGCGGCGTCGCCTACCACAACACGGGCCAGACCTTCCGGGCGTTCCTGCGCGACGGCTTCGAAGGCCTGCGAGCCACGCGGCAGGACTGGGACACGCACCTCAACACGCTCTTTCCCGACGCCCGCCTCAAGCGGACCCTCGAGATGCGCGGCGCCGACGGGCAGCAGCGAGCGCTCGTCCCGGCGGTCCCGGCCCTGTGGAAGGGCCTGCTCTACGACGAAGCCACGCTCGCGAAGGCCGAGACCCTGGCCTCGACGATCACGCCAGAGGCGGCGTTGGCAGCCCGCCATGAGATCCCACGCTCGGGCCTTCGAGCACGGCTGGGACGGCGCTCGGTGGCCGACTGGGCCGGAGACGTCCTCGAGCTCGCCGAAGCAGGGCTCGCCCGGCTCGGCAACCTCGACGCCGAGGGCCGTGACGAGCGCCGGCACCTCGCTCCGCTGCGCGCGCTGCTGGCGGCGGGCAAACATCCGGCGGACGTCGTGCGCGAGGCCGCCGGCGACGCTCCCAGCGCCGCGGCCCTCATGACCCACGCCCGAGCCTGATCGCCGGCCGCCGCGCGCAGCGCACACGCCACCAAGCTCACTCCGGCGCGCCGCTCAGCGCAGGCAAGCGCGCTGAGTGCCCAGGCACGCTCAGCGTAGATGCAAGCTCACCCAGGCGCGCTTGCCCGCCTTGATGACGTAGTCCCCCCGTCTGAGCTTCGTCTGCGGGTCGCTCACCCTCTCGCCGTCGACCTGCACCGCGCCCGCCTGGATCCTGCGCCTGCCCTCGGAGCTGCTCTTGACCACCCCCGCGTCAGCGAGGGCCTTGGGCAGCCACAGCGCCTCGCCCTCGATCGTCAAGGTGACCTCCGGCATGTCCTCGGGCACCTCACGCCTCGAGAATTGCGCCATCCATTCTCGCTCCGCCGCGTCGGCCGCCTCGGCTCCGTGGTACCGGGCCACGATCTCCTTGGCGAGGCGCAGCTTGGCGTCCCGAGGGTTGGTCTCGCCGCTCTCGCAGCTTGCTCGGAGGGCGGCGACCTCCGCTGGCGGCAACTCACTGAGCAGCTGATAATAGCGCCACATCAGCCCGTCCGAGATGCTCATGAGCTTGCCGAGCTGGGTTCGCGGCGGCTCGGTGATCCCCACGTAGTTGTCGAGGGACTTGCTCATCTTGTCGCCGACGACCCTTCCGTCGGCTTCGACCCGGGCGTTGAGCCCCTCGAGGATTGGCGTCGTCATCACGATCTGCGGCGCAAGCCCGTGCTCCCGCATGAGCCGCCGGCCCACCAGGAGGTTGAAGAGCTGGTCGGTGCCCCCGAGCTCCACGTCACACTCCAGGTGCACCGAGTCGTAGCCCTGCGCGAGCGGATAGAGCAGCTCGTGCAGAGAGATGGCGGCGTGCTCGCTCCAGCGCTTGGCGAAGTCGTCACGCTCCATCATCCGCGCGAGGGTGTACTTGCCCGCCAGGCGGATCACATCGGCGAAGGACATCCCGCCAAGCCACTCGCTGTTGCGCACCACCCTGGTCTTGTCCGGATCGAGGATCTTGAACGCCTGCTCCTGATAGGTCCGGGCACCCTCCTCGATCTCGTCCTCGGTGACGACCTGGCGCGTCTTGCTTCGCCCCGTAGGGTCTCCGATGCGGGCCGTGAAATCCCCCACGATGAACACGATCTCGTGCCCGAGCCGCTGGAATTGCTGCATCTTGTGCAGGAGCACGGTGTGCCCCAGGTGCAGGTCCGGGCGCGTGGGGTCGAAGCCCGCCTTGACGCGGAGCGGCCTCCCGCTGCGGATGCGTGCGAGCAGCTCCTCGCGTCGCTCCACATCGACGGCGCCATCGGTGAGAAGCTCGACTTGGGCCTCAGGGTCCATCGGCATGGCGCGCAGTATTGGCCCTGCGCGCCGCCGCGTCGATCACTGTTCGGACTTCGTCGGGACCGTCGAGTTGACGAGCTCCTTGAGCTCCTTGCCGACCTTGAAGAAAGGCAGACGCTTCTCCGGCACGGGCACCGGCTTCCCCGTCCGGGGGTTGCGTCCGGTGTACGCCGGGTAGTGCCGCACGGTGAAGCTCCCGAAGCCGCGGATCTCGATCCCCTCGTTGCGCTCGAGGGAGGCCGTCATCGCTTCGAAGACACAGTTGACCACCTGTTCGGCGCGGCTCTTGGTGATCCGGGTGCGCTGCGCAACCGCGTCGATGAGCTCGGACTTCGTCATGCGGGACTCCAGCCGATGAGCGTATCGCCGGCCATCTCGGGGGTCAATAGCGATTCCGCGCACTTGCGGCAGCTCGCGCCCCCCTGGCGCCCGCAGGGATGCAGCCGTGGCGCCCTCGGGTGGAGCCGTGGCGCCCTCGGAGCGCCAGCCGCTCACCCGCGTGCCAGCGTCGTTCCTGGCCCTGGAGCCCGCGGAGCGAACGCCGCAACCTTCCTGGGCACGCGAACGCTGTTGAGCCCCCAAGAGCGCTGAGGTAGGGTGGCGCGGTTTCGCGGGCGGGGGCTCGACCACACCCCTCCGCGCGCGACCACAGCCGGAGGACACGCGATGTCGGAAGAGCCCCAGAACGCCAATGATGTCGACGACCTCAGCGCGTTCGACGCCGATGCGCCGCTGGGTTCGGGCGAGCTGATGGGCGGCAGCGACGCCCAGACGATCAAGGCGATCAACCGCCGCGCGTCGACGGGCACCAAGATCGTCGCGCTGCTGATCCTCTTGCTCGTGCTCGGCTTCGGCTTCTGGGGCTTCCGGCACTGGCAGGCGCAAGAGACGATGATGGAGGTCTTCGAGCCCATCGCGGCCATGGACGACCCTCAACAGCGCAACGCGGCGCTCCGCGAGGTGCTGCAGAACGCCGAGTTCCACGACCAGAAGATCCGCGCGATCATGAACCTCGGCCACTTCCGCGATTCCGCAGCGGTCCCGCTGCTCATCGAGGCGCTCGGCGAAGACGATCCGCGGGTCCGGCGCGCCGCGGCCTGGGCCCTGGGCCGTATCGGGTCGCCGGACGCGGACGGTGCCAAGGCCAAGCTCCTCGAGATCCTCCCCGAGACAGGCGACGTCGACCGCAACCAGGTCGTGTGGACCCTGGCGCTCCTCGGCGCTCAGGAGCAGCCCTTCATCGACGCGCTCATCGAGCGCTTCACGGCGGGCGGGCTCCAGGAGCTCGACGGCTTCGACGAGCGCCGCCTGGCGGAGGTCCTCGGCATCGAGCGGCTGAGCTCGGAGGCGCTGACCAACCACGACGAAGAGTCCGTCCGGGTCCTCACGGCCCACGCCCTGGCCGAGATCGCCAACGACCAGGTGGTGGCCCCCCTCGCCCGGATGCTCACCAACGAGCTGGCCCGGGAAGGGGACGAACAATCCACGGAGGTGATCCGCGCCGCCGCTGCGGGGCTCGGACGCACGGGCTCGCCAGCGGCCGCCCGCCCCCTCTTCCAGCTCCTGCAGCAGGTCCCCGCGATGCACGAGACGGTGCTCGACGCCCTCCGCAAGTCGACGGCCGCGCCACAGCTCGCGTCCCTCCTGGCCGAAGCGCAGGATCCAGTGGTCCGTAGAGATCTCACGGAGCTGCTCGTCGAGACCCACGACCGGCGCGCCGTCGATGCCCTGGCCCAGCTCCTTGGCGACAGCGACATCGAGGTGAAAGCGCAGGCGGCGCTGGCGCTGGCTCAGTTCGGCGACCGCCGAGCGGCGCCGGTCCTCTTCGAGCTCACCGCGGTCGAGGACGACGACGACATGGTCTCGGACGCCATCGAGGCCCTGCGCTGGGTCGCGAGCCCCGAGCTGACGGACTCGATCGCTCGACTGCTGGAAACCCACGAGTACCGCAAGGCGGCCATCCTCCGCGCCCTGGGCGCGACGGGCGATCCGGGTGCGGCCCGCTACATCGAACGCGAGCTCGATGGCGACGACGTCAACGCCGCCGCTCAGGCACTGGCGATGCTCAACCACGACGCGAGCTTCCGAAAGCTCCTGTCAAAGGTGGTCCGACCCCGGGACAAGGACATGACGGCGTTCAACGCCGCCGACCGCAGCCTCGCCAACGAGGACCTGCTCGCTCTTCGGCGCGCCGCGATCATGTCGATGGGCTTCTTTGGACGCCCCGAGGCGATCGACGAGCTCATGAGAGTGGTCGAAGACGACATGGACGATTACGAGCTGCGGGGGATGGCGGCCGCGGCGATCGGCCAGCTTGGCGACGCCGACACCATCCAGGCGGTCATCCGCAAGATCAACGACAGCTCGATCAGCGAAGCCGCCCGCCGCTACTACGTGCAGGCCCTGTGGCAACGACCGCATCCGGAGATCAACGGACAGCTCCTCGATCTGATGGGCGACGCCAATGCGGAGCCCGAGATCCGGCGTGCCGCGGCCCTCGCCGTCGGCTACGCCGCCGACCCCGCTGCGGACGAGCGCCTGATGGCACTCCTCGACGACGAACAGGCCCGTCGCCACGCTTCCTTCGCCATCCTCCTCGGCGGCGGCCCCGAGGCCGTCGCGAAGCTGGTCGAGACCCTCGACGCCGACCGGGATCTGCAGGAGATCCTTCAGGGTTACGTCACGAACAACGAGAACGATTGGTTCAACCTCCTGACCGAGGAGATGTTCGAGAGCGGCGCCGTCTGGAGGCGCCTGCGGGCCGGCCAGATCCTCAAGGAGGGCACGGACGACACCAGCTACAGCTACGCCTGGACCAAAGCGATCGCTGTGCTGAGGAGCGGATGGGACGGGGCCCGCGGCGTCACGCCCCAGCAGGTGCGCGACCACCTCTGGGAGGCGATGGCTGGGGAGAGCGCCGAGCGGCGCGAGCTCGCCGCGGAGGCCTTCGGGGATCTCCCGGAGACCGGGCTGCTGCTCCGCGCCCGCGACGAGGGGGGCGAGATGGGCGAGGTGGCTCGGCGCATCCTGAACCGGCAGCGCTGACAACAGCTCGCAGACAGCACCGTCCCTTCCCCACCCTGCGAGCCACGCCTCGTTGTCCGCCCGGGTTTACCCACCTGGCTTGTCGCCGGTGGCCAAACCCGCGGCGCGAATCCCGCAAAGGCGAGCCCTCCTTCTGCCACGAATCTGCGTGACCCGTCCTGAACCGCTCTGCGCCATCCGAGCGGGCCGCCTTCGAACCTCCCAAGCTCATGAAACCCGCGGCGCGAGTCCCACGAAAAAACGCATCGGCGTCTCGATACCCAGGGATTGCGGCCCTTGACCGAGCGCGGAGACGGGTGCGGTACCGCGGAAGGCTCCCCACGCCGGAAGCACCAACGCGCGTCGCCTGGAGGCCCGCGTCCGGCGCACCCTGCGCGTGA